>ONNL01000113.1 GCA_900319195.1 uncultured Ruminococcus sp.
ACAAAGTTTCACCAAATGACAGTTTGGTGAAACTTTGAACAACAAAAATACAAGTGAGGCATATTTGTGAATAATTATAATACTCCCGAGAATCCCGAGTTTCTCAATAATTATCTTGTACATATCAAAATTGTACAGCTTCTTTCGGAGCGTACTATCAGCGAATACTATCTTGACATCAGACTATTCCTTAAATTCATCTATGAAAACAATCACAATACAGGCAAAGACATTGAGGACATTTCAATCAAGGATATGTCCGTCGATGAATTAAGGAAGATCAATGTTGCAGATATTTACAATTTTATTTTCTATGCTTCTGATGAACGCCACAACAATGATAAGGCTCGTTACAGGAAAATTTCTTCGCTGAGAAGCTTTTTCAAGTATCTTGAAAAGGTTGAGCATATTATTGACGTTAATCCCGCAAGCGACCTTGATGTACCTGTGCCCAAAGCTTCACTGCCTAAATTCCTGTCCCTTGATGATAGTCTGAAACTGCTTAGAGCTTCAAGTGATAGTTCATCACTCAGGGACTACTGTATCATTACATTGTTTTTAAACTGCGGTATGCGTCTCAGTGAGCTTGTAGGCATCAATATCAAGGATATTGATTTCACTGAGAATCGTCTCAAGGTACTCGGTAAAGGCAACAAGGAACGTATGATTTACCTGAATGACGCTTGCTTGGACGCTCTGAACCATTATCTTTCAGTCCGTCGGAGCAATAAAAAAGCCGCTGATGAACCTGCGCTGTTTATAAGCAATCAGAACCGCCGTATTTCCAAGCGCCGTGTACAGCAAATTGTTGAGGATACGCTTACTAAAGCAGGTCTTGACGGCAAAGGCATCACTACGCATAAGCTCAGGCATACAGCCGCGACTCTCATGTATCAGTATGGCGGCGCTGATGTACTCACGCTAAAGGAATTGCTCGGACACGCGAGTATTTCCACCACCGAGATATACACCCATTTGAATGATGAAAGGGTACGCAGTGCTGTTGAAAACAATCCGCTCTCAAATATAAAAAATGATTACAAGGACGATAAACAATAAGACCACTCCCCTGCTATTTAATTAAAATATATTTTATTAAATAATTGTTGCAAAATAACGTATTTTGTAGTATAATAGTATAGAAAAATTTTACTGTGGAGATGTTCTATATATGTGCGGAATTGTCGGTTTTACGAATACAAATAGCGGCTCAAAGTCTGTAATTGGCGAAATGATGGAGCTTATAAGACATCGGGGTCCCGATGCGGAGGGCAAGTATGTTGATGATGATATTGCTCTCGGACATCGCAGACTATCTATAATTGATATTTCATCGCAGGGTGACCAGCCTATATTTAATGAGGACAGGTCAATGGTCATCGTTTTCAACGGTGAGATATACAACTATAAGGAAATACGTGAAAAGCTCGTTGAGGCTGGTCATAAATTCAGCACAAATACCGACACGGAGGTCCTTATCCACGGCTATGAGGAATACGGCGAAAAGCTTCTGAATATGCTCAGAGGAATGTTCTCGTTTCTCATCTGGGATAAAAACAAAAAGGAGCTTTTCGGAGCGCGTGATTTCTTTGGCATTAAGCCGATGTATTACGCTCATATGGGCGATACATTCATGTTCGGCTCCGAAATAAAGAGCTTTCTTGCACATCCCGATTTCAAGAAGGAGCTCAACACTTCCGTTTTGGAGACATATCTCACTTTTCAGTACTCCCCTACTTTCGATACGTTTTTTAAAAATGTTTACAAGCTCCCGCCTGCACATTATTTCAAGCTCAAGGACGGTCATATGACTATCAAGCGCTACTGGGACGTTCACTTTGACGCGGACAACGATCCCGACCTTGATAAATGGGTGGAGCGTATTTCTGATACCTTCAAAAACTCTGTTGAAGCTCACAAGATAGCTGATGTTGAAGTAGGCTCATTCCTTTCAAGCGGCGTAGATTCGAGCTATGTTGCTGCTGTTGCAGATGTTGATAAGACATTCACTGTCGGATTCGGCAGTGATGAAAAGTACAACGAGATAGGCTGGGCAAAGGATTTTTCAGAGGCTATCGGCAAGGAAAACACAAGCAAGGTAATTTCGGCTGACGAATACTGGGACAGCCTTTCAAAAATACAGTATCACATGGACGAACCTCTTGCCGACCCTGCCGCAGTTGCACTTTACTTCGTATGCAATATTGCTTCAGAGAGACTGAAGGTAGTACTATCGGGCGAAGGCGCTGACGAGATATTCGGCGGTTATAATGTATACAGCGACCCGAACGGTACGTTCTATGACAGACTTCCGCGTCCGGTAAAGCGCGGTATAGGCAAGGTTGCGGCTAAGCTCCCTCAGAAGCGCGGTATCAATTTCTTTGTCCGCAAGGGACGCGATGTTGAAGAGCGCTTTATCGGAAACGCTTATATGTTCACTCCCGAGCAGAGAAAGAAGCTTCTGAAAATAAAGACAAGTGCTCCCGACCCGATGTCTGTTACAAAACCGTTTTATAAGAACGTCAAGGACAAGGACGACGTTACAAAGATGCAGTACCTTGACCTTCATCTGTGGATGGCAGGAGACATTCTCCTTAAAGCTGACAAGATGAGCATGGCTAATTCACTCGAGCTGAGAGTGCCGTTCCTTGATAAAGAGATAATGTCGCTTGCCGAGAAGATACCCACTAAGTACAGAGTGACACATGATAAGGGTACGGCTGAAACCAAGTATATCACAAAGTACGCAATGAGACTTGCGGCTAAAAAGGATACCCCGAGCCGGACTGCCAAAACTGCCGCAAAGAAAAAGCTCGGATTCCCTGTTCCGATAAGGGTATGGCTCAAGGAAGAGAAATACTACAATATAGTTAAGGATACCTTTGAGAGCGAGAGTTCAAAGATGTTCTTTGATACCGATATTCTCATGAAGCTCCTTGACGACCACAGAAACAGTAAAGCCGACAACAGCCGTAAGATATGGACAGTTTACATTTTCCTTGTATGGTACAAGGTATACTTTGAAAACAACGGCAAATACTGATTTGGAAGTGAAACATGGCAAGCTTAGTTACTTATAAATACATCAAGCAGAATCCCGATATTATGGAGTATATCATGCGTGCTGACAAGGCACTCGAGGTCCTTGGATATACTGAGCACTCTTTTGCTCATGTTGAAAAGGTCGCAGCAGTGTCGAGTATGATTCTTGAAACGCTCGGTTATGACGAGAGGACAGTCGAACTCGCAAAAATCGCCTCAATGATGCACGACATCGGCAATGTGATAAACCGTATCGACCACGCACAAAGCGGTGCGGTAATGGCGTTCAGACTGCTTGATAATCTGAATATGCCTGCAAATGAGATATGCTCGATAATTTCTGCGATAGGCAACCACGACGAAAGCACGGCTCAGCCTGTTGACGTTATTTCCGCCGCTCTGATAATCGGTGACAAGACTGATGTGCGCAGAAGCAGAGCCAGAAACACGGACTTACTTTCCTTCGATATTCACGACCGTGTAAACTATGCCGTGGAAAAGTCTGCTTTAAGATTCAGTGACGACAAATCGTCGATAATTCTCGACCTTAAAATAGATACCAATATATCGTCAGTCCTTGAATACTTCGAGATATTCATGGACCGTATGCTGCTGTGCCGCAGGGCCTCGCAGTTTCTGAATTTGAAGTTTGAAATGATAGTCAATGACAGTAAAGTATTATAATGACATTTATCTGAAAACAACGGAGGTTTAAATTATGCGTTCAGAATATCAGCATCTTATTGATTTGAGCGACTATCCTGTTACATGGTGGAAAAGGATAATTGAACTTGGTGAGAAAAT
The DNA here is from genome assembly GCA_900319195.1 of uncultured Ruminococcus sp. Lineage (GTDB taxonomy): Bacteria > Bacillota > Clostridia > Oscillospirales > Ruminococcaceae > Ruminococcus. The sequence continues at coordinate 3,847 of ONNL01000113.1, forward strand.
CAAAAACGACCCGTCGGAGTACGCTCACGTTTGTGATGGAAAGCTCATGGCTACGCTTTTCTATGAGCCTTCCACAAGAACACAGATGTCGTTTCAGACGGCTATGATAAGGCTCGGCGGAAAGATAATCGGTTTCGATAATCCTGCAAATTCATCTGTATCAAAGGGCGAAACTCTCAAGGACACGACAAAGATCGTCAGCAGCTATTCGGATGTTCTTGTTATCCGTCACCCCATTCCCGGTGCTGCAAAGGCTGCTTCCCTTACAGCAGGCTGTCCCGTTATTAACGCAGGAGACGGCGGACATCTTCACCCTACTCAGACTCTTACCGACCTCCTCACACTGAAAATCGAAAAGAAAACTCTCTCGGGACTGACAGTCGGTATGTGCGGCGACCTTATCAACGGAAGGACTGTACACTCGCTCTGTAAGGCACTCTGTATGTTCCCCGATAATAAGTTCATATTCATTTCAACTCCCGAGCTCAGAATGCCTGCCTATATCAAGGACATAATTACTGCTCACGGCAGTACGTTTGAGGAGATCGACTCACTTGAAGAAGCTATCGGAAGACTTGATGTTCTTTACATGACCCGAATCCAGCAGGAGCGCTTTGCGAGCCGTGAGGACTATCTTGCACAGAAGGACACGTATGTGCTCGACCACCAGAAAATGCTCCTTGCCAAGAAGGATATGATAGTAATGCACCCTCTGCCGAGAGTTGACGAGATAACTGTAGAGGTCGATGATGACAGCAGGGCAATGTATTTCACGCAGGCGAGATATGGAGTATTTGCGAGAATGGCTCTGATAATGACTATACTCGGAGATAAAAAAACCTCGGAGACGCTGATAGGAAAAACGTACAACAGCGTTAAATGCGACAATCCTAACTGCATTACCAATCATGAACCATACCTCCCCAAGAGCTTCCGCTCAAGCGGTGACAGTACACTTCTTGAATGCGAATACTGCGACGAAAGAAAGCTTATATGACCCAAAATAAAAGCTCTGTGCTTCAACACACAGAGCTTTTTCTTATTTAACTGATTCTTTCATAGCTTCGAGGAGTCCGTCGGTTCTCCACTGATGAGCTTCACGATCGTATTCCTCACCGTTATCCCAGAAGAAGCATGGAATCCCAGCGTCATGACAGAGCTTTGTAAGAGTTTTCACATACAGCACTCTGCTGTCATGGTCGTTTTCGGTGCGTGTACCGTATTCTCCGATTATAACGGGGATGCCCTTATCAACGAATGTCGTTTTCAGCTTTTCGACATCATCCGTCATTGCCTGTATATCGCTGTCTGTACCCCATGTATGCTGTGCATTCGTTATACAGAACTGCCACGGAGTATAGTAATGAACTGACACCATTACTCGTCCCGAAGGGTCATCAGGGACTTTATACAAGCTTGAACAGGTCTGTGCTGTGTCAGTCCAGTAGCCTGCAATGAGCAAATGACGAGTTGCATTTTTATCACCGCTTGCACGTATCAGGTCAACGAATGTCTGATTCAGCTTGTTGAGCGTTGTATACGCCTCGGGCTTGCTGAGGTCATCAAAGCCTACCTCGTTCATCGACTCAAATATCAGCTTCTCGGAGTAATCACTAAAGCTCTCGGCTATCTGCGACCATACGGCTTTGTACTCCTTTTCGACAGCCTCATAGTCCGTTGAGGCATTCCGTATCCATGCGCCGAAATTTGGGTCACCGCCGCCGTCGTGATGAAGATTGATAATGACATACATATTCTCGTTCATCGCAAAGTCAACGACCTCATGGACTCTTGAAAGCCATTCCTTGTCAATAGTGTAATCGGGAGCAGGCCCGATGTGGTCGCGCCATGTAACAGGGATTCGGACAGCATTTATGCCGTCCTCCTTGAGATACGAGAACAGCTCGGGAGTTGTTCGGACATTTCCCCAGAGAGTTTCGTCAACCTTTTCTCCTGCGGGAGCTGTCTCGTTGACTATCCCGTCATCATCGCGGTCAGCCTCGCAGACATCAAGCGTATCTCCGAGATTCCAGCCGATATTTATATCCTGTGCTATCTGCGTGGAGGTCATATCAGCAAGCTTTGTCTTCTTTTTTACAAGCTTCTTTGACGAGCATCCGCAGGCAAAAATACAAATTGCGGACAAAACGGCAAAAATACGTTTTTTCATATTAACACCTCATTATCAGGCGAAAATTATGTTTTTTATCTCTTCAGCGGTTTGTACTATATGGTCGGCTCCTGCCTCTTCAAGCTCCGACCTTCTGCGGAATCCCCAAAGACAGCCTATCGACTTTATTCCAGCATTTTTTGCAGTGTTTATATCGACGGCGCTGTCTCCTATCATGAACACTTCATTTTTAGTCCCGTCTATTTCGGAGAGTATCTCCTCAATTATAGCAGGGTCGGGTTTTTTGGCTCTTGTTTCTATTCCGCCGAGAACTTTTATAAATCTCACATCGGGCAGAAGTGCCGCAGCAATACTCTTTGCAAATATCTGCGGCTTGTTTGTAGCAACGGCAATATTCACACCGTTTGAGCCAAGACCCTCAAGCAGCCATTTTATTCCGGGGTACAACACGGTCTTATCAAGAAAATGCTTTGAGTAATAATCATTGAAATACTCGAGGAGCTTGCCCTCGTATTCTTTCTTATCTGACGGGAGCGCTCGGAAGCAGAGCTTCTTGACTCCGTTTCCGACAAAATACCTATATTCATCATACGAATGGACGGGACAGCCAAGCTTTACAAGTCCGTAATTTGTCGCGTCAGCAAGGTCCTCAAGTGTATTCGCCAATGTTCCGTCAAGATCAAAAATCGCTGTTTTCATCAGTTAATCTCCTGTACCTTTGAAGCAAGTCTTTCAGAGTATTTTCCTCTGAACTGCTCAAAGGAGTCGTTGTCTATTGCGTCACGTATCTTTTCCGTGAGCGTGTTATAAAAATAAAGATTGTGAGTAACTGCAAGTCTGCCGCCGAGCTGTTCATTTGCTTTAAAGAGATGGCGGACGTATGCCCTTGAAAAGCTTCGGCAGGTCGGGCAGCCGCATTCCTCGTCAATGGGACGCGGGTCAGTTTCGTAGCATTTGTTTCCGATATGCATTATGCCGCTCCATGTGAACAGCGTACCGTGACGAGCATTACGGCTCGGCATTACGCAGTCAAACATATCAATGCCTCGTGCAACAGCCTCGATTATATTTGATGGCGTACCGACACCCATGAGATAGCGCGGCTTATTTATCGGCATATACGGTTCTGTAACGTCAATGATGCGGTACATTTCTTCGGTAGGCTCACCTACTGCAAGTCCCCCGAGAGCATATCCGTCAAGGTCAAGCTTTGCGATGTCCTCCATGTGCTTAATGCGAAGGTCGTCGTATGTAGACCCCTGATTTATGCCGAAAAGCATCTGATGCTTGTTTATAGTATCGGGCAGGCTGTTCAGTCTTTCCATTTCAGCCTTGCACCTGTAAAGCCAGCGAGTTGTACGCTCGATAGACTTCGCAACATAGTCATGAGTTGAGGGATTCTTTACGCACTCATCAAAAGCCATAGCTATTGTTGAGCCGAGCGCAGACTGTATCTGCATACTCTCCTCGGGACCCATGAATATTTTCGCTCCGTCGATATGAGAATTGAAGTAAACTCCCTCTTCCTTTATCTTCCTGAGCTGTGCAAGGGAAAACACCTGAAATCCGCCGCTGTCCGTAAGAATAGGCTTATCCCAGTTCATGAATTTATGCAGACCGCCAAGCTGCTTGATTATCTGTTCACCGGGACGGAGATGAAGGTGATAGGTATTGCAGAGCTCTACCTGAGTTTTCAGACCTCTGAGGTCAATAGATGAGATACCACCCTTAATTGCGGCGGACGTTCCGACATTCATAAAGCATGGTGTCTCGAATGTGCCGTGGACAGTTTCAACTCTTCCGCGTCTTGCACGTTTTTCAGTTTTCAAGAGAGTATACATAGATTCTCCTTATTCAATCAAAATCAAAGCATTGGGACTTATCGGCATTTCGGTGCTCACGATAAGCATAGAATCCGTCAAAGTTCCCGTCATTGTCTCTTATCACAGTAATGTAAGTATCGAAGTTTTCCTCGTCACTGTGATAGACAAACATTTTCTTGTTATCAACACTTTCCTTGAACCATTCAATAACGATGTTCAGCTTTGAAAGTGCCTCCTCATTAATAAATGATCTGAGGTTATGTCCCACAATACGTTCTTTAGAACCTAAAATTTCCGAATACGTCTTTTGGGCGGTTTTATTCATGTACATTATTCTGCAATCCTTATCGAATATAATTATCTCCAAAGGCGCATTATTAACGATTTGCTTAAAAACCTCTGTTAGTTCCATATAAGCTTACCTCTTTTTGTTACAATATTATTATGTCAAAAACGAGCATTTACAATACTCTGATATAATTATACAATATTTAATGAGGTTTTGTCAACCTAAATGGTATATTTTTTGACGATTATTTATGATATGAGCGGCGTGTAGCTTGTTTTTTGAAGCTTTATGATATGAACATACAGTCTCCGAAGCTGAAGAAGCGGTAGCGCTCCTCGACTGCCTTTTTGTATGCATTCATCGTATTATCGTATCCCATAAATGCCGATACGAGCATGATAAGCGTGCTCTCGGGAAGGTGGAAATTAGTGATGAGCGCGTCGATACACTTGAATTTGTACGACGGATAGATAAATATATCGGTATATCCCTCGGCAGCCTTTATCTCTCCATAGAATGTCGCTACACTTTCAAGAGTACGGCAGGTAGTCGTCCCGACTGCAATAACACGCCCGCCGTTTTTCTTTGTCTCATTGATAAGACGAGCCGTTTCCTCCGGGAGATAGTAATGCTCGCTGTGCATTTTGTGGTCGAGGACATTATCTTCCTTCACGGGACGGAATGTACCGAGTCCGACATGGAGTGTCACAAACGCTGTATTTATCCCCTGCTCGCGCAGCTCGTCAAGCTGTTCGGGTGTGAAGTGAAGTCCTGCCGTGGGAGCAGCAGCCGAGCCAAGCTCCTTGGAGTAGACTGTCTGATAGCGCTCCTTGTTCTCGAGCTTTTCCTTTATGTACGGCGGGAGCGGCATTTGTCCTACGTCCTCAAGCGCGGTATAGAAGTTTCCCTCGCACTCAAACTGTACAATGCGGTTGCCGTCGTCCTTGACCTTGATGACCTCGGCAATGAGCCGTCCGTTGCCGAATGAGAACCTTGTGCCGACCTTGGCTTTCTTTCCCGGGCGGCAAATTATCTCCCAGAGCTTGTCCCCCTTCTGTTCAAGCAGAAGAAACTCGATGAAGGTCTTGTTCTCAATTTTCTCGCCGTAAAGCCTTGCAGGTATTACCCTTGAATCGTTCATTACGAGCAGGTCACCTTTTTTCAGGTACTTGCATAGATTATAGAAATGGTCATGCACGATACTTCCGCTATTGCGGTCAACGCACATCATACGAGAAGCATTCCTCGGCTCGATAGGAGTCTGAGCTATCAGCTCCTCGGGCAGATCATAGTAAAAATCGGATTTTAAAAGCTCCATTTATCATATCTCCTTCTGTCCATACAATGAAAAAAGCCGTACAACATGGACCTTTTTCAATATTTATCGGAAAAATTTTAAAAAATGTATTGACATATCGCCTTTTACGTGATATTATTATTTTAGGTAGAGGTGCGGCTGAGATCAGTACCCGAATCCTGTGGGTCACCTGCCTGAGAGGATTCGGTGAAAGGCGATGCTGCCGAAGAGCAGTTTTTGGTAAACTCTGCTCTGGTCACAGGTCGAAAAGGCTTGCGACTGTCATCATACAATGATGGAGAGCTATCGGCATACGCATTATTAGTGTGTCAATATTTCTATTATAACGTATGATGAGCCGGTTTGCAACCGGTTTTCTTATTTTTTACAAAAAATTTTTTTAAGGAGTAATGTTATGAAACAGTACAATGTTGGAATTATCGGCGCTACAGGCATGGTTGGACAGAGATTTGCAACTCTGCTCGAAAATCATCCGTGGTTCAATGTCAAGGTGCTCGCTGCTTCTCCGCGTTCAGCTGGTAAGACCTATGAGGACGCAGTAGGAAACAGATGGAGGATCGCGGGACACACAATGCCTGAGTCGATGAAGAAGATGATACTCCTCGATGCTGCGGCAGATGTTGAAAAGATCGCTGCTTCTGTTGATTTCTGCTTCTGTGCAGTTGATATGAAGAAGGACGAAATAAAGGCTCTCGAAGAGAGATATGCAAAGGCTGAGTGCCCTATCGTTTCAAATAACTCGGCTAACAGATTCACGCCCGATGTTCCTATGGTAGTTCCCGAGATAAACCCTGACCATATTGAGATAATCAAGGCTCAGAGAGAAAGACTCGGCACAAAGCGCGGCTTCATCGCTGTCAAGTCAAACTGCTCTATACAGAGCTATGTTCCCGCACTTCATCCGCTCAGGAAGTACGGTATCACAAAGGTGCTCGCGTGCACATATCAGGCAATCTCGGGCGCAGGTAAGAATTTCGAGTCATGGCCTGAGATGATAGACAATGTTATCCCCTACATTGGCGGCGAGGAGGAGAAGTCCGAGCAGGAGCCGCTCAAGGTTTGGGGCGAGATAAAGGGCGATGAGATAGTTAAGGCTGAGTCCCCTGCTATCACAACACAGTGCCTCAGAGTTCCCGTTTCTGACGGTCATACAGCAGCAGTTTTCGTTTCATTCGAGAACAAGCCCTCAAAGGAAGAGATACTTCAGGCGTGGAAGGATTTCAGCGGAGTACCGCAGGAGCTTGAGCTCCCTTCAGCTCCGAAGCAGTTCATCCACTATTTCGAGGAAAACGACAGACCGCAGGCTAAGCTCGACCGTGACATTGAGGGCGGTATGGCTGTTTCAACAGGTCGTCTCCGTGAGGATACACAGTACGACTACAAGTTCGTATGCCTTTCACACAACACACTCAGAGGTGCAGCAGGCGGCGGTGTTCTCCTTGCAGAGCTCCTCGCAGCTAAGGGTTATTTTGACTGATACGGGAGACTTTCTCACTGAAAGTTTCCATTTACAGAAAAGAGGTTTTACTATATGAAAAACACTATTTTCACAGGCGCAGGTGTCGCTATCATCACACCTATGAACGCTGACGGCTCGATAAACTTTGACGAATTTGCAAAGCTTATCGACGACCAGATAATCAACAGCACGGACGCTATTATCGTCTGCGGTACAACAGGCGAATCCGCTACCATGACCGACGAGGAGCACCGTGAGTGCATTAGGTTCTGCGTTAAGCACGTTAACGGCAGAGTCCCCGTTATTGCAGGTGCAGGAAGCAACGATACACGCTATGCTGTTGAGCTCTCAAAGGAAGCTGAGGCTATGGGCGCTGACGCTCTGCTTCATGTCACTCCCTACTACAACAAGGCTTCTCAGAAGGGACTTATCGCTCATTTCACAGCTATCGCTGACGCGGTAAATATCCCGATAATCCTCTACAATGTTCCGAGCAGAACAGGCTGCGGCTTTGATGTGGCTACCGTAAAGGAGCTTGCAAAGCACAGGAACATCGCTGCTATCAAGGAGGCAAGCGGAAATATCGGCTATGTAGCTAAGCTTGCAGCAGCCTGCGGCGACAACATAGATATTTACAGCGGAAACGATGATATGGTAGTTCCGATAATGTCTCTCGGCGGAAAGGGCGTCATCTCTGTCGCTTCACACGTTATCCCGAAGCAGATGCACGAAATGACAAAGCTCTGCCTTGATAATAACTTCGCAGAGGCTTCAAAACTCCAGCTTGAATACCTTGACCTTATCAATACGCTGTTCATCGAGGTAAATCCCATTCCCGTAAAGGAAGCAATGAACATGATAGGCTGGAATGCAGGTCCCTGCCGTCTGCCGCTGTGTGAAATGACAGATGAGCACAAGGCAGCTCTCAAGGCTGTTCTTGAAAAGCACGGACTTATAAAATAAACTATGACGATTCCGCTGCCTACATCACAGGCAGCGGAATACATATACAAAGGAGTGTTAAAAATGACAAATATCGCTATCTGCGGCGCTAACGGAAAAATGGGAAAAAATGTCAATGCCGTCATCGAGAGCCGTGAGGACTGCAAAACAATTGCAGGAATTGATATTTTTACAAAACAGTACGCTGACTTCCCTATCGTTGAAACTCCCGACAAGCTCCCCGAGAAGCCTGATGTTATAATTGATTTCTCAAATCCTGCTTCTCTCGACGGACTTCTTGAATACTGCCTTTCGACAGGTACAGCACTTGTTGTCGCTTCAACAGGCTACTCTGACGAGCAGATACAGCAGATAAAAAATGCGGCACAGCAGATTCCCGTGTTTTTTACGTTCAATATGTCCCTCGGTATCAATCTCCTTGTCGAGCTTGCTAAGAAGGCGGCATCTATACTCGGTGACAGATTTGATATTGAGATAGTTGAAAAGCACCACAATCAGAAGATAGACGCTCCGAGCGGCACAGCAATTATGCTTGCAAATGCTATCAATGAGACTCTTGACAACTCAAAGAATTATGTCTACGACCGTCACTCACGCCGTCAGAAGCGCGACAAGAACGAGATAGGCATAAGCTCCATAAGAGGCGGCACTATCGTTGGCGAGCATGATGTTATTTTTGCAGGCAACGATGAGGTGATCACGCTTTCTCACTCGGCTTTCTCAAAGAGAGTATTCGCTGAGGGCTCGGTCAATGCGGCTATTTTCCTCAAAGACCAGAAGCCCGGACTCTATGACATGAGCAAGCTCATATAAGGAGATTAAAACTATGAGTGAACTTGAAAGGGTACGCGAGTTTTTCCGAAACGACCGCTATGCCACTGAAAACGGAGCTGTTATCGAAGAGGTCGGTGACCACTATGCCAAGTGCAGTATAGTCCTTACCGACAGGCATAAGAATGCAGTTGGCGGCATTATGGGCGGTGTATACTTCACACTCGCTGATTTTACATTTGCTGTTGCTACAAACCGGCAGGAGCCGGGCACGGTCTCGATAACGGGTGACATTTCGTTTATCGGCGTTCCGAAGGGAAACAAGATAATCGGTGAGACCGAGCTTATCAAGAACGGCAGGACTATTTCCTGCTACAATGTCCGTATCACCGATGAATTCGGTACTAAGGTCGCTGCGGTAAAAATGGTCGGATACAGAAAATAACAGTATATCATAATAAAATATTAAAAAGCAGTTTTCCGTTATATTCAGAAAACTGCTTCTTTTTTCTTGACAAATATGCAATATAGGGATATACTAAATTCAAAGGGTCATGGGACTGTAATGTGCGAACAGTGATGAAAGGAAAGAATATGATATATTGTATTTCAGATATACACGGAATGTATGATAAATTTATCGAGCTTCTTGAAAAGATAGGCTTTTCCGATAGTGATACTCTGTATATTCTCGGAGATGTGCTTGACAGAGGTCCTCAGCCTATAACCACTCTTTTGAAAATCATGGAATGTCCCAACATGATAATGCTTGCAGGAAATCACGAGATAATGGCACTCCCCTGCCTGAGATTTCTGACTCAGGACGTCACAGAGGACAGCATCAATAATATCAATGATGATATACTGGAATCACTTATGCTCTGGGACGAAAACGGGAGCGAAACTACAATAAAGGAATTCCGCAAACTTCCAATGGAAAAGCGCAGTGAGATACTTGATTTCTTTCTTGAAATGTCTGTATACGAGGAACTGAACATTGGAACTGAAAATTATATCCTCGTTCACGCGGGACTGCATAATTTCTCCCCCGAGCGTCCCATAAATGAATACTACCTTGAGGAGCTTATATGGGAGCGTCCCGACTATTCTGTGCCGTACTTTACTGACAGATACGTAGTCACAGGTCATACTCCGACGAGATTCATCGAGTGCAATAGCAAGCCTGATGAGATATTCATTAACAGTAATCACATTGCTATCGACTGCGGCGCATATCTTCCAAACGGAAAGCTCGGTGCGATCTGTCTTGATACTGGAGAGTGCTTCTATACATGTGCATAATTATTAGTGTTTCAGTTGATATCTGGTCATTTTTTAGTGCTGGTGCGCCTGACAGGAATCGAACCTGCGCACATGGCGTCGGAGGCCAATGCTCTATCCGCTGAGCTACAGGCGCAATTTATAATTTCCAATTATATTATACCAAAAACTCTTGAAATTTGCAAGTGTTTGTGATATAATTATATATAAATTCTGATATAATTTATAGGAGACAATTATTTTGGAAGATTATATATACTTAATACTGGCTCAGACGGGTACTGTACCCGCCAGATTTTTCAGGTTTTTCACGAAAAAACCGTATAATCATGTTTCTCTGTCGGGGGATATCACCCTCTCTAAGATGTACAGCTTTTGCAGGACTTATAAACGATTTGTGCTCCCCGCGACGTTTAACAAAGAGATAGTCGGCAAGGGTACGCTCGGTTTATTTGGTACTATCCCCTGCGAGATATATCGCATTCCTGTTACTAAAGAGCAAAAGCAGCTCTACAATCAGCTCATCAAGCATTTTATCGACAACCGCAATATCTATTCTTATAATATTCTCGGGATACTTGCCGTATATCTGAACATTGAGTGGAACAGAGAAAAATCATTTTTATGTTCACAGTTTGTTGCATACATAATGGACAAAATCGGTATAAAGCTCGAAAAGCCGTTCTGCCTGTATACTCCCGATGATTTCCGCAATTTCCCCGATGCTGCACTTGTCTATTCGGGCGAGCTCAACACATTCTATTCTGATATAAACGAAAACACTATCATGCTAAGAAATCGCATCTATCACTGAAGGATGCTGAATGCCATGACAGCTCCCCTGAGCTCGTCGGGCGAAAGCATATATAAAACATAGTACAGCTTGCTTTCTGAGGAAAACATAGAAGTGTCCAGATTAGCCGAGTGCTTTATTACCGATACGTGTATACTGTCGGTGTTCATGTATACTCCTGCCGGAATTATCTTTTCATCAGTCAGCTTATTATATGAATTTGCATATGAATTTAAAAACATCCATAGACCGCACGTCATTAGCAGGTACACAAACACTGCTTTGAACGCGGTTTTTTTCTTTTTTATATGCATTATTTTATCCCCTTCATCGAATTCAGAAGCTCACCGAGCGACCTGCCTATCAGCTGTCCCGAATACTGCGCCTGTTCAAGTGTATTGCCGTGCGAGCCGACCTCTATAAGCAGGCTGCCTGTTGTTAAATCCTGATTATAATGTCTGTAGTCAAAAAGAATAGGACGTGTAAAACCCGGGTGGTCGGTCTCGAATTTCTGCTCAAGAGTGCAGGCAAAGTGAAAATTCTTCATATAATTCGGCATTCCGAGCGTTCCGTCGTCACAGCCCGAGATTATCATTATCTGTGCCGCTTCCCTGCCGTTGATTATCAGAAACGGCTGATAGGCAGTATTCTCAGACGAAATCGCATCACGATGAATATCGAGGGCTACCTTTATGCTCGGGTACTGCTCCAGAATAGGCACTATCGACTCCCTGCTTCTGCCGTATGAGCCGTTATATGAGGGATAATCATGTATCGTCCGAACATGGACTACACCTATCCCCTGTGCTTCAAGCTCCGCCTGTATCGCGTCCCCTACCATTATCATGTTCTTAGTTTCGTCTGTTGTGCGGTAGTTGAACGAAGGGTCATATTCCTCACGGACATATGGCTCGTAGCTTTCGGTCGTGTGGGTATGATAAATGAGCACCTGCGGCTCTGATGTATCGGTGATGTCGAAATCGGGAAGATACTTGCTTTCCTCGATAAGCGTTTCATTCGGCACAGATGTCTTATTATTGACCTGTCCGCCGTTTGCAAGGTCGAAAATGCAGTCCCCACTGTATTTGCCGTAGGTCGTGCGGACTATCGTCCCACCCCCGATATTCCACTCACTTTCAGAGGGGTACGGTTTTTCTCCCTGATTTGTGCTTACCATTTCAAGCGGACTTACAAGCTTTTGGAGCATATCATCATCAGTCTCGGCATTGACCCCATATCCCTCTGAGAGCACGGAAGGAATATCAGATATGTCAATTTCTGTCTGCTTTATCCGGCTTTCCTGCGGTTCGGTGCTCTTCTTTGCAGAATAATGAGACTGCTCTGCACCTGTTTTGCTAAGTTCATACGGGTGTATCATTCTGCCGTTACTTATCGCACTGTTTGCCAGCAGTGCTATGAGCATGGGAGCTGTGATAAGTGCTGTAAACTTTATGGCTGTTCGTTTCTTTCTGCGTCTGAAATGTTTCATATTCTCACCTCATTATTATATCCTTTCAGTGAATTATATTCATTGACATATAAAAATATTTCTCACTGATATAATAATAAAGGTCATTATCGACGATTTTTGCTCATAAATTGTATTATGAGGTGAAGATATGTACATTTGCTTTAAACTTAAAAGAGCGATAGCCTGTATTCTTATCGCCGCGGCTTTAGCGGCAATCCTCCCGATAGGCAGTCTGCTTACTTCTGCACACACCGATGAAGCTGAAAAGGGCATTTTCCTGCCTGCTATAATGTACCACAGCATTTGCGGAGACGAGCCGCAGGAATATATATGCACTCCCGAACAGGCTGATAATGACCTCAAATGGCTGTATGATAACGGGTACAAGACAGTTTCAGCCGAGCAGCTCATTGATTACACTCACGGCAAGGGCGAGCTGCCCGATAAGCCCGTACTCATCACTCTTGATGACGGATTCTATAACAATCTCTCAGAGCTTCTCCCTCTGCTTGAAAAATATGATATGTGCGCTGTCGTTTCTGTAGTCGGGAGATATACAGATGATTACGCTCCCGCTGACCCTCACTGCCCGAGATATTCCTATCTGACGTGGGAGGATATTTCGGAGCTTATCGCCTCGGGCAGAGTTGAGATAGGCAATCACACCTATGATATGCACACTGTAAACGGCAGAAGAAACGGCTGTTCCAAGAACTACGGAGAAGATAATGAGCAGTATTCCGAAGCGCTCAATGCCGACATCAGCGTACTCCAGACAGAGCTGATACAGAATACCGGATATGAGCCTGTTGTTTTTGCATATCCGTTTGGTATCGTAAGCAGAGAAAGTCTCCCCGTATTAAGAGAAAACGGCATTCTCATGACGCTGACCTGCCGTGAGGCTCCCAATCATATCACCCGCGACCCAGTCTCCCTTTACGGTATCAACAGATACAACAGGAGCGGATATTATTCCACAGAGGAATTCATGGCACGCATAACAAATGACAGTCAGTCACAATAGTCATAGTCACAACAATCAGAGCTTTATCTCTCCGCGTCTGACGAGTATCATTATCTTATCGGCAGCAAGCGCTATAAACTCCGAGCCTGAGGGACGCTCGGAATGTGCATAGTAGTCACATTCAAAGAATGCGACTATGTCATCAATACTCGCTCTTGTCCATATTATATTGATAGCATGACGTATCGAACGCTCAACGCTTGAAACAGTTGTGTTATGTACAGCGGCAATTGACGGATAGAGCTTCTGAGTTATCGAATCAAGAAGGGTATTATCCTTCACAACATTGATTATACCCGTCCGCATATAAGTATATCCCTTTATGTTCGCAGGAACTCCGAATCGAAGCAGAAGTGAAGTTACAACGCTTTCGATATCGCTGCGGTTTTCTCTGTAATTAAGTAATATGTCATCCATTTTATTTCCTCATTCCTTTGATTTTTGCATAAAATTCTTCTATTATATATTTTATACTGTTATTCGTAAGAATTCAATTCGTATATTCACTAACGTTTTGTCGAAAAAACGGACATAATTAGTGCGGTTGATAAAAAATCAGTTTTTGAGGTTCTCAGATGTTGACATATGACAGAGCATGAGGTATAATATATTTATATCTATCACTATTAAGGAGTATTAAAAATGAGTGAATGTAATCACGATTGTTCAAGCTGCTCAAGCAGCTGCAACGAACGTAAAGAACCGCAGAGCTTTCTTGAAAAGCCGAATCAGCTCAGCAATATCGGCAAGGTCATCGGTGTTGTAAGCGGCAAGGGCGGCGTAGGTAAAACTATGATCTCCTCAATGCTTGCTGTCGGTATGCAGAGAATGGGCAAAAATGTCGGCATTCTCGACGCTGATATAACAGGTCCTTCTATCCCGAAGGCTTTCGGTATAAAGGAAAAGGCTGACGCAAATGAATTCGGTATCATTCCTGCCAAGAGCAAAATGGGACTCGACGTTATGTCCGTAAACCTTCTTCTCGAAAACGAGTCTGACCCTGTTGTTTGGAGAGGTCCCGTTATTGCAGGTGTTGTTAAGCAGTTCTGGACTGACGTTATCTGGAAGGATATTGATTATCTCTTTGTTGATATGCCCCCGGGAACAGGCGATGTTCCGCTTACTGTTTTCCAGTCGCTCCCTGTTGATGCGATAGTTATTGTAACATCTCCTCAGGAGCTTGTTTCGATGATAGTTGAAAAGGCTGTAAAGATGGCTAAGCTCATGAATATCCCAATTCTTGGTATTGTTGAAAATATGAGCTATTTTGAGTGTCCCGACTGCCACAAGCAGATAAAGGTGTTCGGTGACAGCCATATCGAGAGTATCGCGGCTGAGTATAGCCTCCCTGTTCTTGCTAAGGTACCGATCTGCACTGACCTTGCTAAAATGTGCGATAACGGTACAATTGAGCTTTACGAGGGTGATTGGCTTGACCCTGCTCTCAACGAGATTGAAAAGCTCTCGTGATACTATTGACAATCTCATAAATATATGCTATACTATATATATCTTTGAGGCAGGGAGAATATCCTGACCGGCGGTAAAGTCCGCAAACCCACTGGGTATGACACGGTGAGATTCCGTGACCGACGGTATAGTCCGGATGAGAAAAGATAAAATCAGCATAGTATAATATGATTTTAAAGCCTCGATTTCGGGGCTTTTATTTTTGAGGTGATAGCGACGGATACGAATTTCATGAAAGAGGCTGTCAGACTTGCTCTTAACGGTATGGGTCATGTGTGTCCTAATCCAATGGTGGGCGCTGTTATAGTCAAGGACGGCAGGATTATCGGTAAAGGCTTGCATGAAAGATACGGAGGTCTCCATGCGGAGAGAAACGCTTTTGCAAACTGTACCGAGGACTGCACGGGCGCAGATATGTACGTCACTCTCGAGCCATGCTGTCATCACGGAAAACAACCGCCATGCACGGACGCTATCATTGAGCATAAGATAGGTCATGTCTACATAGGCTCGTCTGACCCGAATCCGCTCGTTTCGGGCAAGGGAGTACAGATACTTCGTGAGCACGGCATTGAAGTGACGGAAAATGTTCTGAAGGACGAATGCGACAGTATCAACGAGATATTCTTTCACTACATAACCACGGGTCTGCCGCTCGTTACAATGAAGTACGCACAGACTCTCGACGGGAAAATCGCCTGCTACACGGGTGAATCAAAATGGATAACGGGTGCTGAGGCACGGCAGAGGGTGCACATGGACAGAAAAAAATATGCTGCGGTAATGGTCGGTATCGGGACGGTCTTAAAGGACGACCCCATGCTTAACTGCCGAATTGAAAACGGACGCGACCCGATAAGAATAGTATGCGATTCTCATTTGCGGATACCTCTTGACTGCAATATCGTAAGGACAGCAAAGGAGATACCGACTATGATCGCTGCGGTATCGGGTGACAGCGAAAAATCAGCACAGCTTGAAGCTCTCGGCTGTAAAATAGTAAGGACAGCTCCCAAAAATGACAGAGTAGACCTGAAAGAGCTGGTACAGAAGCTCGGGAAAATGAAAATAGACAGCATTATCCTCGAGGGCGGAAGTCAGCTCAACTGGTCGGCACTGGAGTGCGGTATAGTCGATAAGGTGCAGGCATACATCGCTCCAAAGATATTCGGCGGAGCGGACTCGAAATCTGCTGTCGGCGGTATAGGAGTCCCCTGCCCCGACAAAGCATTCCTTATTGAAAATACAGAGATACAGAAAATCGGAGAGGACTATCTCATAGAAGGCAGGGTGAAATATGTTCACAGGAATAGTTGAAAAGATCGGGATAGTTTCAGAGGTCAAAAGAAACGGGAACAGCTCATATATCCGAATAGCCGCTGATAATTTTCTCTCTGACGTACACATAGGTGACAGCATTGCCGTTAACGGTGTCTGCCTCACTGTGACAGAAATAGACAGGAATCTTTTCAAGGCTGATGTCATGAATGAGACTCTCAGCCGTTCATCGCTCGGAGCACTCAAAAGAGGCTCAAGGGTGAATCTTGAACGTGCTATGGCTGCAAACGGACGCTTCGGCGGTCACATAGTATCGGGACACATTGACGGTATCGGTACTGTTACGGATATAAAAAATGACGGCATAGCAGTATGGTACACCATATCGGCAGACTCCGATATCATGCGGTATATCGTGGAGAAAGGCTCGATCGCAATCGACGGGATAAGTCTTACTGTAGCAGGGGTGTCAGACATGGATTTCAGTGTATCGGTGATACCGCATACTGCTGATGTGACTATACTGAGTGAGAAAACGGTCGGCAGCGTTGTGAATCTCGAAAACGACATTATCGCAAAATACGTTGAGAAGCTGCTCACACCAAAGGAAACTGCCAGGCCGAGCGTTCTGACACGCGATTTTCTTGCTGAACACGGATTTTAAGGAGGTACCATATGTTTGAATATAACACTGTTGAAGAAGCTCTTGAAGCGCTCAGAAACGGGGAGATAATCCTCGTAAGCGACGACGAGAGCCGCGAAAATGAAGGCGATATGATATGCGCTGCTCAGTTTGCAACGACGGAAAATGTCAACTTCATGGCAAAAAATGCCAAAGGTCTTATCTGTATGCCTATGAGCAGGGAAATATGCAAGCGTCTGCATTTCCCTCAGATGATAAGTCTTGAGGAGAATACTGACAATCATGAGACCGCCTTCACTGTCTCTATAGACCACATAAGCACGACTACGGGTATTTCCGCCGAGGAGCGCGGAAGGACTGCGAGAACGGTCGTTGACCCCGAATCAAAGCCCGAGGATTTCAGACGACCCGGTCATATGTTTCCGCTTATGGCAAAGAAAAACGGAGTCCTTGAGCGCGAGGGACACACCGAGGCTACTGTTGACCTTATGCGCCTTGCAGGTCTTGAGGAATGCGGTCTCTGCTGTGAGATAATGCGCGAGGACGGCACTATGATGAGGACGGCTGAATTGCAGGAAAATGCTGTAAAATGGGGCATGAAATTCATCACGATACAGGCTCTCAAGGAGTACCGAAAGTATCATGACACGCTTGTTGAGTGCGTGGCTAACACAAAGCTCCCGACAAAATACGGCGAATTCCGTGCACTCGGATATGTGAATAAGCTCAACGGAGAACATCATGTGGCACTTGTCAAAGGTGAGATCGGTGACGGAAAGGATATTCTCTGCCGCGTTCACTCGGAATGCCTTACGGGTGACGCTTTCGGTTCACTGAAATGCGACTGCGGACAGCAGTTTGCTTCGGCAATGACGCAAATCGAAAAGGAGGGACGCGGCATACTCCTCTATATGAGGCAGGAAGGACGCGGCATCGGACTTATCAACAAGCTCAGGGCGTATGAATTGCAGGACAAGGGCATGGACACGCTTGAAGCGAATCTTGCCCTCGGCTTCCCCGGAGATATGCGTGAATACTATATCGGTGCACAGATACTCCGTGACCTCGGCTGTAAGACACTCAGACTGCTTACCAACAATCCCGACAAGGTATACGGACTCAGCGGCTTCGGTCTTGAAATTAAGGAGCGCGTGCCGATACAGATGTCCCCCACAGCTTATGACCTGTTTTACCTCAAGACCAAAGAGGAAAAAATGGGACATATCCTCAACTACTGATATGACGAGTGTTTATTTTGTCCGTCACGCTCAGCCCGATTTTTCTTGGAATGATACAAAGACCCGTCCGCTTACAGATGAGGGCAAGGCTGATACGGAATATGTTGTAAAGTATCTGATGGACGCTGATATCTCGGCTGTCTACTCAAGTCCTTTCAGGCGGACTATCGACACGGTAAAAGGTCTTGCGGATATGCTCAGACTTGACATTGTAACGATCGACGCTCTGCATGAGCGTACCATTGGTAAACGCACGGAGTCCGATTTTCTCGATTATGCCCGTCATCAGTGGGATGATCACACCTACAAAGCACAGGGCGGAGAATCCCTCTCAGAGGTGCGGGAGCGAAATATAAATGTGCTGGAGCCGCTTATAAGCCGACACGAAAATGAGAATATCGTTATCGCAACGCATGGCACTTCCCTTTCGACTATACTGAATTATTACGACAGCAGCTACGGCTATGATGACTTTATGGGTATCATCAATCTCATGCCGTATATCGTAAGGGTGGACTTTGAGAGCGGCAAATACCTCGGCAGGACGGATATTTTCAGCTGTAAAAAGGTCTATAACGGCTGAGTAAAAACAACACACATATAAATGCTTGAAGCTGACGATTCCGAGCATTATGAATAAAAAATTATTATAAGGAGAATTTAAAATGAAAGTTTACGAAGGAAATCTTATCCCCAAGGAAATACGTGTAGGTATCGTTGTTGCAAGGTTCAACGAGTTTATCACAAACAAGCTCCTCGGTGGTGCTATTGACGGACTCAAAAGACATGACATCAACGAGGACTCAATAGATGTTGCATGGGTACCCGGTGCGTTTGAGATACCGCTCATAGCTTCAAAAATGGCTAAGAGCAAGAAGTACGACGCTGTAATATGTCTCGGAGCTATCATCAGAGGAAGCACGTCTCACTATGACCTTGTATGCAACGAGTGCGCAAAGGGAATAGCAAATGTATCGCTCAACAGCGATATTCCCGTAATGTTCGGTGTTATCACAACTGAAAATATCGAGCAGGCTATCGAGCGTGCAGGCTCTAAGGCTGGAAATAAAGGCTACGAATGCGCTCTCGGAGCAATTGAGATGATAAATCTCATCAGAGAGATAGAATCTTAAAACTCATTTATCAAAGGAGTAAATATGCATAAATACAGGATAATTGCATTTATCTCTGCATTGACGATCCCGCTTTCATTGACATCATGCAGGCTGAGAGACTTTTCAAAGAAAAGTGATTCGGAAAAAAAGACATCTGAGGAAAGTGAAGAAGAAACCGAGACCAAGGCTTCAAAAAAGAGCAAGAAGTCCGATAGATCCGAGAAGGATGATGAGTCGGATAAGAGCGAAAAGACTGAGACCTCTTCATCAGACGACCTTGATGAGATAAGGGAGCACGTCCAGAATTTGCTTAATGATTCCAAGGAAAGCGATAACGAGGACAGTGTAAAGCGCGACATTGAGGATATTCTCTACGATATTGACTATCTCTACGAGCAGCAGTCGCTCTTATCGAGGGACTACACTCTCAACTGGGGTGATGAGGAATATGAAGATAAGTATGACGCTGCCGGTGAAACTCTGAGTATCGCCATGAATCTTGCCGAATATGCCTTCTGCAAGTGCTATGAGAACAAGGAGTACGCTGAGCTTGTAAAGCAGTACGTAAGTGAGGACTACACCGACCAGTTCTCTGATTCTTCAATGAATTTAAAGCGAATAGAGGGCTACACAAGGGTCGATTTCGAGATAATGGACGATTATCTCGACCGCTATTACGACATAGCATATGATGATTCGCTTGACGACGACGAAAAGGACATAAAATGCGCGGAGCTCTACCTTGAGCTGCTCAACGAATACGATACGGAGACATTCTACGACGGATTTAACCGCGACTATTCCCCCGAGCTGATCCTTGAGCTTTCTGAAACTGTTCGTGATGAAATGCTTGATGCCGAGGACGAGGTACTTGACGCTTTCAGGGACATGGACGATTATGAGGACGTTTTGGATGATCCTGTATTATTTGATGATCCGTTCACGACGATACTTGAATATTCCCCCGAGCTCTCGGACGATATTGAAGATGCAGCAAAGCTCATAACCGACGAAAAGCTGTATACTATCGGAACGGGTGATGATACGTACAGCGGTTCATATACCGAATTTCTGCCGCTTGAAGACCACGGCGAAATATATATGCACGACTCCGAGGACTTGTATACACTGTCAACAGCAGTTCACGAATTCGGTCACTTCTACGCATATATGGACGACACATCACCTGTTTTCAGCATGAGCAGCAACGTCGATATTGCTGAGATACAGTCACAGGGCTTTGAGTGCATTTTCACCCGTTTCTATGATGATATTTACGGCAAGCAGGCGGACGCAATGAAGCTTGTTAACCTTGTAAGCCTCATAGATTCGGTAACCTCGGGATTCGCTGTCGGTGAATTTGAGTATACGGTTCTCAAAAACAGGGACGAGCTTACTCCCGAAGAGGTCGTTGAGAAGTTCGATGAAATTGTAGGCGACCAGACGAATTTCCATTTCTGGTACGTGTCACATATGTTTGAACAGCCGGGATACTATATCAGTTACGGTGTTTCTGCACTTGCTGCCTTTGACATCTGGCGCGATGAACAGAAGGACGAGGACGCTGCTCTCGAAAAATACGAGAGAATTGCCGATATATCATCAATGAGCAGCCAGTGTAAATTTCAGGAGACTCTTGAAGAATGCGGCTTTGAAAACGTTATGTCAAAGGAATATATATCCGAACTTGCCGACGAAATAATAGATTACGCGAAAAGCTTATAAAATGATTGTACGGGTTATCTGGGGAACCCTTTTGAGACAAAGGGTTTCGCCAACAGCGGCGGGTACCCTCTGTCCTACGGACATCGTCTCGCCTGTCGGCTCGGTCGGTGCTTCTGCTTCGCAGAGGTGTCCACCGGACACCCGCACCC
>ONNL01000100.1 GCA_900319195.1 uncultured Ruminococcus sp.
CAGCCGTCCACAACGGACTGACCGATGATCTCAGCGCCGCCGAAGTCAATGCTTTCAAGGGCGGTGCAGTCCTCGAAGCTGTTGTTGCTTACTTCCTTGATGCCCTCGGGGAGAACTATGCTTTTCAGATTGGGGCACTTATAGAAGCTGAGTTCGCGGATAGTGGTTATCGTGGAGGGGAGATTTATTTGCTCAGCCATACATGATGAGAATGCTGTCGGGTATATCATCGTTACGGTATAGCCGTCGAGAGTCTCGGGAATGTCAACTGTTGAGGATACGTCGTTGCAGGCTGTTATGACAGCATTCCCGTCAACTACCGCATAGACGAAGCTGCCAGAGGTCTTGGTATCAAGAGCGAGGAGCTCCTTCTGCTCGTCATTCTGGTCGGGTGTGAGGAAGGTGAAGTCGTTGGTGTTGCCGTTGTCGTCAGCCTCGCCCGAAGCGTATGTCGCAGCAGCGGAGCCTGCCGAGCCTATGACAGTGAAATTCGCATCGGCTATCTCCTCGTTGTTTTCGTTCATTTTATAGCCGAATGCGTAGTATTCGATAGTGGTCACTGAATCGGGTATAGTTATCTCGGAGAGACCCGTGTTGGAGAATGCCGACTGTCTCACTGTAAGGAGTCCCTCGGGGAGAGTTATCTCCGTGAGCGAGGTGTCGTTCATGAATGCCGCAAGACCTATCTCCGTGAGAGCATCGGGGAGCAGCACCTCTGAGAGCATATCGCACGAAGCAAATGCCATATCTGCTATCAGTGTGAGCTTTGTGCCGCTGATGTCTATCTTCTTGACGTTTGCGTTATAGCAGCAGCAGTTTCTCTGTGTCGTTGTCAGCGTCGAGGGAAAGGCTATCTCGGAGAGCTGAGTGTTGTATATCGCAGCAGTGGCGATAGTCTCAACGCCCTCGGGGATAGTGAAGGAGCTTCCGCTCTTGGCCTGCGGATACTCAATGATGGTTTTTCCGTCAGCGCTGTAAAGCACTCCGTCATCAGCGCGGAAGTCGGCGCAGTCGCCGCTGAATTTTATCTCCTCAAGCTTTTCACAGTAGACGAAAGGATTGTCCGCGGAGATGTAGTTAATGCTCGCGGGGAGAGTTATCGAAACATACGGACTGTAAGGATTACCCGAATCGTCAAGACCGCCGAATGCTTTTTTGCCGAGCTCTGTGACCGCTATACCGTCAATAGTGTCAGGAATCACGAGGTCGGTGTCGGTGCTTGTGCATTCCTCGATGCAGACCGTGTTGTCGTGAGTGAGCGAGTAGGAGAAGTCGCCCGATGTGATAAGTCCCTCGGTTTCAGCCGCGGGTGCAGCCTCCTCCTGTGTATAGACAGCGTTATCCTCTGCCGCGGTCGTATCCTCGGCAGCAGCCGAAAAGCTCTGAACAGCCGAAGCACAGAGCACAAGGCTGAGAATGAACGCTTTTATTCTGCGATGTTCAAACATTGTTACCCCTCTTTTTAGTTCGTCCGCAGTGCAGCAGACGAGAATTATACCTATATATTATAGCACACGCGGATAGACATTGCAATAAATTTCACATATTTTTCGCTGTTTGTTCAGAAGAATGCCCTATGAGGACGGCGGAGGCATTCGCGTCACGTGCTTCACACAAGAAGAGGTCAGTTATTCTTTTCCTTATTGATCTTATGCCGATGTCCCGAGATTCGCTCATAGGTCAGCTTGTTTTTGAGGGTTTTACTCAGGATCAGGCAGAACACGGAGCGTCAGCAGTAGGTTATTGATGATTGAAGGGCGGTCAAATACCGCCATTTTGCTGTCAAATAGCACATAATTCGCTGACGCAGATGCGCAAAATTCTACGCCTGAAAACCGAAATGAAACGCGAGAAAGTGAGAGAAAGCGAGAAAATCAGAGAGAAATCAAGAGATTTGAGAATATAAATTGAAAAAATCCCGAATGTGCCCTTGACATTCGGTGCGAAATCATATATAATAAATCTTGCACTGTTGGAGGGGCGGAAACGGGAAACGGGAGTTTTTCGGATAAACCGCGGACTGCCGTTTCCTGTTTCGCTTTCGGACCTCCCATACAAAAATCATACAGGAGGAATTTTATTATGTCAACAACACTGGCTAAACCTGCGGAAGTAAAACGCACATGGTATGTTATCGACGCAGAGGGCAAGGCTCTCGGACGTGTTGCTGCAAAGGCTGCTCACCTTCTCAGAGGTAAGCACAAGCCTACATTCACACCTAACGTGGATTGCGGTGACAACGTAGTTATCATCAACTGCGATAAGGCTGTTCTTAAAGGCAACAAGCTTGATCAGAAGTTCTATCGCTGGCACACAGGCTGGATCGGCGGACTCAAGGAGGTTTCATACAGAAAGCTCATGGCTGAGAACTCTGATAGAGCAATGATGATCGCAGTAAACGGTATGCTCCCGAACAACACACTCGGTCGAGCACAGCTCAAGAGACTCAGAACCTACAAGGACGCAAATCACAATCAGACTGCTCAGAAGCCTGAGATCTGCGAGCTTTAATCAAGGAGGGACTTTCAGATGTACGAATCAAAGGTAAAATATTACTACGGAACAGGCAGAAGAAAGCACTCCGTTGCAAGAGTAAGAATCTATCCCGGCTCCGGTAACGTAACTATCAACGGCAGAGGAATCGACGAGTATTTCGGTCTTGAGACACTCAAGCTCATCGTTCGTCAGCCTCTCGCTCTTACAGATAACCTCGACAAGTTCGACATCGTCTGCACAGTTTGCGGCGGCGGTGTAACTGGTCAGGCAGGCGCTATCAGACACGGTCTTTCAAGAGCTCTCGTAGAGTTCAGCCCCGAGCTTCGTCCTGCTCTCAAGAAGGAAGGCTTCCTCACTCGTGACCCGAGAATGAAGGAAAGAAAGAAGTACGGTCTCAAGGCTGCACGTCGTGCTCCGCAGTTCTCCAAGAGATAATCAGATACCTCAAAACTTGCGTATTTACGCACTTTGCGAGTGTTCCAAAACTCTTTGGTCAACAATTGGTCAAGTCAATTACCTCCCTGTTCACGCAGGGAGGTTTTTTATACGCCGTGCGTAGCTAAGGCGGTTTAAGCAAGGCACAGCTCGATCTGCTCGGCAGTTCGGGCTTTTGTTTTACGCAGAACATCAGCATAAATTTCTGCGGTGATGTTCACATCTCGGTGTCCCAGATGCTCAGATACAACTTTCAGGTCTACACCGCTGTTGAGCAAAAGCGTAGCGTTACAGTGCCTGAGCTGATAAAGAGTCATATCCTAGAACTCCGTTCCTTTGGTGAAGCGTTTGAGGGACTGATAGACTGAATTGCGGTCACGGTAGTTCCCTCTTGCGGACACAAACACCATTTCGGGATGAACGAAGTCATCACCAAGGGCAAGTTTCAGCTTCTCGATGTAGTCCCTCTGAGCGAGAAGGACTTTTTTCAGCTCCTGTCCCATACCGATGATGCGGATACTGCTCTCGGTTTTAGGATCGGTCAGCTCATGTTTTCCGCCAATATCGGTCAGCGTGTGGTTTATGGAGATCGTGTTGCTCTCGAAGTCAATGTCCTCCCACGCAAGACCAAGGCACTC
>ONNL01000168.1 GCA_900319195.1 uncultured Ruminococcus sp.
ACGAATACCCCGAATTATCGGTCAGCTCCAGTGATAGTTATATCAGCGCGGAATTGCTCTATAACGGAAGCAAGCCCTATGGTGTTCAGATAAGCATAAGCATTTCAAGCTGGTACAGCAACAGCGGCAGCGCAGAGGTAACAGTTACCGAGAGATTCACGGACGAGTATGGCAACCCCGCCTCAGAAGAGCATAGCATCCATGTTGAGTATTACTATCAGGTGGAAACAACTACAACTGTCCCGCCTCCGCCGTACGTCTACAGCGTATCACCTACAAGCTCCCCGACCAATTTCACCGTGGGCGACACAATGACTGTAAGCGTTTATTGGGATAATGACTACTATTACAGCAAGAATCTCGATCTCGAATACGATAGCAGTATAATCAATGTATCAGACTATAACGGCACATTACTTACCATAACCGCACTCAAGGAAGGTCATACAACACTTACCATAAAAGGCGAGACCGAATCCAACTATGGCTACTATTACGGCTACAATTATGACGAGACTTTTACTGTAGACATAAATGTTATCGCAAAGCCCAAGATACAGAGCATCGGCATCGACTCGACCACCCTTCCGCTCGGCAAGCGGGCAGAGATAGCGGTCAACTGGGACAAATCCGGCTCGCACGACCTGTACTATTCATATGACAGCACGATGTTCTCCGTTGAAGATACCTACGATTACAGCACTGTTACATACGTCGATTTCAGACCGCTGAAAACGGGCACCTCTGATTTCACCATCATGGATTCCGACGGCAACAGCTTCACTCTCACACTTACGGTCGGAGACGCTCCGCCCGTCACCACTGTCACAAGCTACGTCACCACTACTACCACAACTACGACAACTACGACAACGACCACCACAACGACTACAACGACCGTCCCCTCAACGATACTGATAGAGGTCGTTGCAGGCGACGCAAATGACGACGGTACGGTGTCCGTTGCAGACGCGACCCTCATCATGCAGTACCTCGCTTCTCCGAGTATATTCAAGCTCACCAACACACAGAAAAGGCTTGCCGACGTTTCGGAGACCTCGGACGGAGTCACCGCCGAGGATGCTCTCATCATACAGCGCTACCTCGCAGGAAATATAACTTCCCTGCCGTATAACTCAGCCGCCGGAAAAGCATAGTTCAGTGCTGCCGAGGTCAGCTATAAAACCGCGTCATTCACCGCCGCAAAGGGCTATACCAAAAAGCAAGGAAACGCCTCACTCGCTATATACAAAAACACGCTTGCAGTTGGCCGCATAGACATTCCGTATAACACCGCATTGAAATATGCTGAGTGTGAGACTCCGATACCCGTAGATATAAAGGTCAGCTCCTTGGGCGAGGCTTTTCCGCTTTCAATATATGTAGACGAAGATAACTCTTTGTTTACATACGGCGAAACCGGTTCAGAGGGGCGAAACGACGAGCGCTGGACCTTTGAAAACGGCTGCTCACACGGGTACATCAATATAGTATGACCCCTATCATATAAAATGATCGATATGCAATTATCGGGGAAGCCTCCTTCACAGAGACCTCCCCGATATTTTTATAATAGCATTTTTATTAGCGGACATCAATACGGCAGTCTGAACTTGCCTGCACGCCATGTGCCGTCACTGCCGATAACTGCCGAAAATTCGTCTGTCTCGGAGTAAGCCGCCGTGCTGTCCCTGTCCGTTCCCGTGTAGTAATTTTCGACGGTGAAGAATATCTCATTGTCGGTCCTTGAGGTGATACTCGTGACCTTTGAATAGGAGTAGAAGATGTCCATTCCGCGCTCTCCGCAAAGGGTGTAGAGTGCGCCGCCGCTCTCTTTATACAGTCCCGAGAGCTCGTTGGGATAATTACTGCTGAACACCTGATAATACTCGTTTTCAACGTCTGCGAGGGAGTCTATTCCGTCGGTGGTGACAAGGTAATACTGCCAGCCGAGGTCGTCCTCAATATAGATGTTACGGTCGTAATCGTAGGGAGTCCCCACCGTGTATTCCCACTGTGTGCGGCAGGCTGACTCAAAAAGTGCCTGACCTGCGGCGATAAGCGTGGAGTCATTTTCACCGTCGCTGCTGCCGCCGTCAAATACTACCGCGCCGCTGTCGTCGTATGAGAACGAGCCGTCGCCCTCGGGGTCGGGCTGACCTGTTTTCTCCTCGGGAGCGTCCGTGACCTGCTCCGCGTGACTTTCAGTCGCCTGAGCCTCGGTGGGAGCGAGAGGGTCGGGCTGAGTTGCCTCTTCTCCCTCGGAGGTCGTACCCTCTGCGGCAGCATCGCTGTTTTTCTCCGCGGACGTTGTGACAGCAGGCTTCGAGCTGTTATCGTTCTTTTTCTCTGAACTCTTTCCGAACTGTGTACCTGCCGCAAATGCGGTTATCAGGGCGATCACCGCAATGACTGCTGTATATCTTTTCATTGTTCATTCTCCTATTCTTCGAGTGTGAAATCTATTGCTCCGCTGCTGACATTGGCAGCAATACAGGTGACGCGTACCTCCATGCCTATCGTGTATGAAACCCCGCTGAATCTCTCCGTGAGTGCAACAGGCTCGGTGTAGTCGTATTCGCCCTCGGGCAGCTCTCGGATGTGAACAAGTCCCTCGACAGTATTCGGGAGGACAGCATAGAATCCATACTCGGTAACTCCCGAAATTCTCGCCGTGAAGCTCTCACCGATGTGTGACTTCATAAGCTCCGCCTTGTAGCAGTCCTCGCATTCGCGCTCGACTGAGATAGCCGTGACCTCCGCATTTGACGAGCGCTCCGCAGCATTTGCCGCAAAGCCCGTATAGCGCTTGCTGAGCCATGCGTTGTCGTAGCCTGCGAGTATATCCGTGATTATGCGGTGTATCGCAAGGTCGGGATAGCGTCGGATAGGCGAGGTGAAGTGAGCGTAATCCTCAAGCACAAGTCCGAAATGTCCGAGCGGCTCTGTTGAATACTTAGCCTTCGACATCGACCTCAGCACGAGCATATTGACAGCCTCGAAGTAATCCGTTCCCTTTGCCTGCTTGAGTATCTCTGCCGCGTGTATCGGCTTGAATTCGGTAAAATCGGGACAAGCCAAGCTGTACTTCGGGAGTATTTCGCGCAGCGCCTCGACCTTTTCCTCGGGTGGCGCTTCGTGCACACGGTACACAAACGGCACCTGCTTTTCACGCGCAAGTCTTGCCGCCGCTTCGTTTGCACAGAGCATGAATTCCTCTATCATCTGCTCGGACTTGCCGCGTTCTCTCGCATGAACTCCGACGCAGACGCCGTTTTCGTCTATTTCAAGCGCTCCCTCGACTGTCTCGATCTCAGGTGCATGGCGCTCCCCGCGCTTCTTTATAAGTATGTCCGCAAGCTCGTCCATGAGCTTTATCTCAGCCGTGACCTCTGCGTATTTTGCGAGGATTTCCTCGTCAGCACTGCCGTCGAGGATAGCATTCACCTCGGAGTAAACTCCCTTGACACGCGAACGGATAACGCTCTTGCTGAAGCGATAGCTGACGATTTTACCTTTTTTGTCGAGCTCCATGAACGCTGAGAGCGTGAGCCTGTTTTCGTCGGGATTCAGCGAGCAGATACCGTTCGAGAGCTCCTTTGGGAGCATGGGTATCACCTTGTCCGCATAGTAAATGCTCATGCCGCGGCGGAGCGCCTCCTTGTCGAGAGCACTGTTGCCCCTGACGTAGTTTGATACGTCCGCGATGTGAACTCCGAGCAGCCAGCCGCTCTTTGTCTTTTCGACAGATACCGCGTCGTCGAGGTCCTTTGAAGAAGCGCTGTCTATCGTGAAAATAGGCAGACCTCGCAGGTCCTCACGGTTGTTGAGTGAGAATTCCTGAACTCCGCCCTCTGATATTTTCTTTGCCTCTCTGAGAACTTCCTCGGGAAAGGCAGGCTCGATGCCGTGCTCCGCAAGGATCGCTCCCGCACACGAAGCCGCCTCGTCCGCACTGCCGAAAACTCCGCAGATACGCACCTTATGCTCGGCGTGTCTCCTACCTCGGTAAACTATCTCCGCGAGGACCTTGTCGCCCTCGTTAAACGGGAGACTTTCCTGCTTGACTATGGTGAGATGATTCTTTGAGGCTGTATCGGGGACGAGATACGGCTGACCGTCAACTATCTCCGTAACGCCTGTAAGCGTGCTGCTGCCGAAGCCGAGAATGTCAACGATCTCGCCCTCGGGCTCACCCGAGCGCGATTTGATGTCTGAGATGAGCACACGGTCCTCGGGCATTGCTCCGAGCATACATTTTCCGGGGATAAAGTATTCTGTGCCGTCGTCCGTCTGAGCGAAGCCGAATGTCCTGCTGAGTCTTGTGACAGTTGCAGGCTTAGCGCCGCTGCGCTCTGTAAGACCGACCTTCTTGCCCTTTCTTACGATGATAGTCCCCTCGCGGCGAAGCTCCTCAAAGGCTGCCTGAAAGTTCTCGCTGCCGAATTTCTTCGAGCGGCATTTGGACTCAAGCTGACTTATCGGGATAGTCTTTTTGTCCATAACGGTAAGGGTAGTGACTATCCTGTTTTTGAAGCTTTCGGTGCTTTTGGTCTTTGTCTTTTTTGCTGATGATTTTTTCTTTGCTTTTTCTGCCATTTATATCTCCTAAAAAAATAAGCCCCATGACCGATGTCACAGGGCATTGATTTTACTTTTTGAGTATCGGGATTATATTTATCGCAAGAACTGCGAGGAAGAATAAAATACCGAGTGTTCTTGTTATCTTTGCAAGGATAGCTTCTTTTGTTCTGCCCTCATTCTGTCCGTAGAATGAATCTGTGCTCGCACCTGTAAGAGCGGCGGTCATGCTGTCCTGCGATTTCTGCTCCTGTGAAAGAGTGATAATAATAAGAAGTATGCTCAAGAGAAGAATTACGATTCCTCCTACTATTTCAAGAACTGACATAATTATAAACCTCCGTGAAAATTTATAGAAACTTGATTCCTATTAATTATATCACAGTTTTTCTGATATTTCAATAGGCTGTCACAAAAAATGCGAAGAAATTTTTTTCACTTTTTTGTGTATTATTACATATAGAATTACATTCGCACCT
>ONNL01000101.1 GCA_900319195.1 uncultured Ruminococcus sp.
AAGTGCCTTGCAGATACGCAAATCAAAGATTTGCTCCCTGCAATCGGCAAATAGCAAACTCCAAAAACTTTTGTCGTTTGCTATAATTATTATATATCTCATCACCGGTTTTGTCAATAGTTTTTGTGCATATTTCTATATGCAAAAAGGCCGGTACCTCTCAGCACCGACCTTACAATTACATTCACTTTGAATTCTTCGCGTATTTCTCCATGTCCATTTTTCTTATCTCTGAACGTCTTATCTTGCCGCTGCCGACTGTCTTGGGGAGGTCGTCAACAAACTCGATAACTCTCGGGTACTTATACGGAGCAGTCTCCTGCTTAACGTAATTCTGTATCTCCCTGATAAGCTCGTCAGAGGGCTTCTTGTCCTTTGTGAGCACGATAGTCGCCTTTACGACCTGTCCTCTGACCTCATCGGGCACGCCTGTTACCGCGCACTCAAGCACATAGGGGAGCTCCATGAGAACGCTCTCTATCTCGAATGGTCCGATACGATAGCCCGACGACTTGATAACATCATCAACGCGTCCGACATACCAGAAGAAGCCGTCCTCATCCTGCCATGCGGTATCGCCCGTGTGGTAGTAGCCGTCGTGCCATGTAGCCTTGGTCTGCTCTTCGTTGCGGTAGTATTCAAGCGCGATACCGGGGATAGCCTTGTCCTTGAGCTTCACGCAGATCTCACCTGTCTCACCTGTACCGGCTTCTGTACCGTCGGGGAGGAGAATGTGCATATCGAACTGCGGATTCGGCTTGCCCATGCTGCCGGGCTTCGGATCCATGCCGACAAAGTTTGCGATAGTGAGGGTAGTCTCGGTCTGACCGAAGCCCTCCATTATCCTGAGTCCCGTCGCCTTCTCAAACAGATAGTAGACCTCGGGGTTGAGCGCCTCGCCTGCCGTTGTGACGTACTTCAGAGTCGAGAAATCGTACTTTGAGAGGTCGTCACGGATAAACATTCTGAGCATTGTAGGCGGAGCGCAGAATGTAGTGATATTGTACTTCTTGAACATCGGCATGATATCGTCCGCATGGAAGCGGTCGAAGTCATAGACAAACACTGCCGATTCGCACATCCACTGACCGTAGAGCTTGCCCCAGAGAGCCTTGCCCCAGCCGGTATCGGCAATTGTAAGGTGCAGACCGTTCGGGTCGGCGTTGTGCCAGTATCTTGCCGTTGTGTAGTGTCCGAGCGCGTACTGATAGCTGTGGAGCACCATTTTCGGATTGCCCGTTGTACCCGAGCTGAAGAAGATGAGCATGGGGTCAGTGCCGCAGGGAGCGTCCTCGGTGCGCTCGTATTCGGTATTGTAAACGGAAAGCTCCGCATTGAAATCATGCCAGCCCTCGCGTGAGCCGTTAACGATTATCTTTGTTCTGAGTGACGGCGACTCCTTAGCCGCAGCGTCTACCTCATCTGCCACCCAGCTGTCAGCAGTGCAGACGATTGCCGAAACATCGGCAGCATTGAAGCGGTAGATATAGTCATGCGAGCGGAACATATTGCTCGCAGGGATAGCGATAGCGCCGATACGGTGGAGTGCAAGGATAGAGAACCAGAACTGATAATGGCGCTTGAGAACGAGCATTACCTTGTCGCCGCGCTTGATACCGAGAGCCTTGAAGTAGTTTGCCGTCTGGCACGAATACTTCTTTATATCGGCAAATGTGAAGCGCTTCTCGTTGTGGTCCCTGTCAACGTATATCATAGCGAGCTTGTCGGGAGTTTTCTCGGCAATAGCATCAACAACGTCAAACGCGAAGTTGAACTTATCCTCGTCGTGATATGTAACACCGCTGAGAATGCCGCGGCTGTCGGTCTCGCACGACACGAACTTCTCCATTACGGGATGAACAAGACCGGCCATGCCGACATTGGTGTGGTGGTATTCCTCCGAGATATGCTCGTGATACTCGGGAGCCTCGGTCTTGCCGCGCGGAGCCATTACCATTGCGAGGATCTCACACGGCTCTCCGCCGAGAGCTATCTCGTCATGCGGGATAGAGCTGTCGTAGTAGATACTGTCGCCCTCGTGGAGCGTCTCTGTATGCGAGCCGATGACCATTCTCACCGAGCCCTTGAGTACCATATCGAACTCCTGTCCCTCATGAGTGCCCATGTGGAGCGGCTTTGAAAGCGCCTCCTCTGAGTAAGGGATAACAACGTGGAAGGGAGTGCCTATCTTGTTCTTGAATCTCGGAGCAAGGCGGTTGTATACAAAGCCTTGTCGGCGGACGATAGGAGAACCCTGTCCCTTTCTTGTAACAGTATAGTTGCTCAGCTCAGGGCTTGAACCTTCGAGGAGGTCGGAAATTTCAACGTGAAAGGCATTCGCGCATTTATAGATAAATGTGAAGCTGAAATCCTTTTCCCCCGACTCAAATTTCTTATAATCCTCAACGGAATAATCGGTCAGCTCAGACATCTGCTCATAAGAGAGTCCGAGGTCCTCACGCAGTCTTGAAATACGCTCAGCTACCTCTTTGATTTTAAGATCGGCATTTGATGTGTTTCCCTGATTACTCATAGTGATTCTCCTTTTCAGATTTATCGGACGTAAAAAAAGCCCGTCCCAAAGCTTAATACTTTGAGACGAGCATTGTTAACAAATACCCGCGGTACCACTCAAATTGCGCCGCACCTGCGACGCCACTTCAGACTCCAACAAGTCTTTTACCTTTACGCAGCTTCACGGAAACGCTTACTTGAAATTTCAGCATTTCGGCTCAGAAGGGATACACATGAATGCTTATGACCGACTCGCACCAAAACGTCAGCTCTCTGTACACAGCGGCAATCACTTGCTTGTCTTCATCTTAGCCATTGAATATATTTTACCACTTCTGCACGGATTTGTCAAGTGCAGGCATTTATTTTTTTATTTTAACAGTTTACACCTTACCGCAGACCGCGTCCATAAGCTCGGGGAGCTTCCGGAATTCCGGCAGCTCGGGGACGCACTGCGCTATTTTTCCAAATCCGTAGGCGGCATGGATAAATCCCGTACCGGCCTGCATTGCGGAGTCGTAGTCCCCCTGAATGTCACCGACATACCATGCCCTGTCGAGCGAATTTCTCTCGCAGAGCAGAGCGATATTCTCCCCCTTGCCCTTGAGGTCGTTGCCGTAGCACTCGATGTCCTCAAAGTATCTCCCGAAACCGTAATGCTCAAGGAACGCCTCAATATAGCCGCTCTGACAGTTGCTCACGATGTACAGCGGAAAGCGCTCCCCAAGCCTTTTGAGCGTCTCCTC
>ONNL01000104.1 GCA_900319195.1 uncultured Ruminococcus sp.
ACGGAGATAACACTGCTTGATACTCCGGGGCATATCGACTTCACAGCTGAGACCGAGCGGACATTCAGTGTCCTCGATTATGCTGTGCTCGTTATCAGCGGGACTGACGGCGTACAGAGCCATACCTCGACGCTCTGGAAGCTCCTTGAAAGGTATCATGTCCCCGTGTTTATTTTCGTGAACAAAATGGACCTCGCAGGGGCGGACAAGGCGGCGATACTCAGCGGACTTGAAAAGCGGCTTTCGCCCTCATGCGTCGATTTTACGCTGGATACGGACGAGCTGTCCGAGCAGTGCTCGATTTGCGACGAGTCCCTCATGGAAAAGTATCTCTCGGAGGGAGCGCTCTCTGACGAGGACTTTGGCGGACTTATCCGAAGCAGGAGCATTTTTCCGTGCTTTTTCGGCTCTGCACTGAAAATGGAGGGCGTTGAGGAATTCCTCTCAGCACTTGACAGGCTCACCATCAGTCCGCAGTATACTGAGGATTTCGGCGCACAGGTCTACAAGATAACCTACGACGAGAGAGGCAACAGGCTCACTCACATGAAGCTCACGGGCGGCACTCTCAGCGTGCGCGGTGAGCTGACCTTCACCCTCAGTGACGGTACTCAGGAGAGCTCAAAGGTAAGCTCTATCCGCCTGTACAACGGCGAAAAATTCACGGCTGCCGACACTGTTGACGCAGGCACGGTCTGCGCGGTCACGGGACTTGCAGGCACGTATGCAGGGCAGGGAATAGGCAGTGCCGAGAACTCCGCAGCTGCCGCTGTTGAGCCTGTTATGACCTATACTGTGGTGCTTCCCGACGGGGCCGATGTGCACAGCGCCGTGACCGACCTCCGCAAGCTTGAGGACGAGGACCCTCAGCTCCACATCAGTGTGGGCGAAAATGCGGAGAAGATACAGATTCAGCTCATGGGAGCGATACAGACGGAGGTGCTCACCGAGCGTATAAGGAGCAGATTCGGCTATACTGTGAGCTTTGCGGACGGTGCTGTTACCTACCGTGAGACTATTGCGAATACCGTTGAGGGCGTGGGACACTACGAGCCGCTTCGCCACTATGCCGAGGTGCACCTCATTCTTGAACCGCTTGCAAGAGGCAGCGGACTTGAATTCTGCACGGACTGCTCTGAGGACAGGCTCGACCGCAACTGGCAGAGGCTTATCCTCACTCACCTCAGAGAAAAAACGCATATCGGAGTGCTCACGGGTTCACCGATAACGGATATGCGTATCACTCTCGCCGCAGGACGCTCGCACATAAAGCACACTGAGGGCGGCGACTTCCGACAGGCTACATACCGCGCTGTGCGACAGGGACTTCGCTCCGCAGAGAGCATACTGCTTGAGCCGTATTACGACTATGAGCTTGAGGTGCCCACGGAGACTGTCGGCAGAGCTATCTCCGACTTACAGCACATGAGCGCGGACTTTACACCGCCTGTCAGCATGGGGGAGATGTCTGTTATTACGGGAAGCGCTCCCGTCTCGGAGCTTAACGGCTATCAGTCAGAGGTCATCGGCTACACAAAGGGACGCGGCAGGCTCATCTGCGCAAACAGCGGCTTCCGCGAGTGCCACAACTCCGAGGAGGTCATAAAGAGCATAGGCTACAGCTGCGACAGCGACGTTGCAAACACCGCAGACTCCGTATTCTGCTCGCACGGCAGCGGCACAGTCGTGAAGTGGAGCGAGGTCGGGAAATATATGCACATACCGTCCGTGCTTGTGCCCGAGCAGGAGGAGACTCCCGAGGTCAAGCAGGACAGGGCGGAGCGCTTCATTCGCAATGCTGTCTCGGACGAGGAGCTCATGGCGATACTCGAGCGCACTCTCGGCAGAAGGAAGGAGGACTTCCGCAGACCATTCCGCAAGACGCGCGTGGCGCTTGCCGACGACGGTAAGCCGCGCCTGCCGAAATACACGGGGAAGGATTATCTCCTCGTGGACGGCTACAACATAATCTTCGCATGGGACGAGCTGAAAAAAATAGCCGCTGAGAACCTCGATTCCGCGCGTGCTGAGCTTATCAATATGATGTGCAGCTATGCAGGCTATATGAACTGCGAGCTGATACTTGTGTTCGACGCATATAAGGTCAGGGGCAGTCACCGTGAGGTCGAGAAATACTGCAATATCAGCATTGTCTACACGAAGGAGTCCGAGACCGCCGATACCTATATCGAGCGTACCTCGCATGAGCTTTCGCGTGACCACAGGGTGCGTGTTGCTACCTCCGACGGCGCTGAACAGATAATCATTCTCGGCAACGGTGCAATGCGTATCT
>ONNL01000105.1 GCA_900319195.1 uncultured Ruminococcus sp.
ACAGTAAGCTTTCTGCCGCACTTTTTACAGAATTTCGAGCTCTCCCGAACAGGACTTCCGCAATATCTGCAAAATTTTGCCATATTGATCTCACCCCATTTCATATATTCCCATTGTATCTATGTATGCTTTTCATATATTATAACATATAATTGGAATAATAGCAAGGGGACGCGGAGAAAGATCCGCCTGTCTTTTTTTCTGTGCCGCGAACAAGAAGGCGGCGACACGCCGCTTATAACATATAAAAACAAAAATATCAAGAGCTGCGGAAAATGAGTTGACGTTGATGTGCAGAATTGCAATAAGCTTACACCATATTGAAATTCCATGAAAACAGTGATATAATAGTTACATGATAACGAAAGAAGGCTCAATATGATAAAAATAGACCTTATCACAGGCATTCTCGGCTCGGGAAAGACCACATTTATCCGAAAATATGCAAGGTATCTGCTCTCAAAAGGCATGAGGATCGCCATACTTGAAAACGATTTCGGAGCAGTGAACGTCGATATGATGATGCTTCAGGACCTCAGCTCCGAAAACTGTCAGCTTGCTATGATAGTCGGCGGCGGTGACCCCGACTGCCACAAAAGACGCTTCAAGACTCAGCTCATAAACCTCGGTATGCAGAGTTATGACCGCATTATTATGGAGCCCTCGGGTATCTTCGACATGGACGAATTCTTCGATACACTCTATGAATCCCCTGTTGACAAGTGGTTTGAGGTCGGGAGCATTATCACTGTTATCGACTCCGAAATGAGCGATACTCTCACTGAAGAATACGAATACCTTCTCGCGTCGGAGGCTTCATGCTGCGGAAAGCTCGTCCTGAGCAAGCTCTGCGGAAATGACAATGCAGACAAAGCCGAAAGAGCCGTTGAGCACATAAATCGCGCTCTCATGGGAATACAGTGCAGCAGACGTTTTACCAAGTCCGACATTATCGCAAAGGACTGGAGAAGTCTTACCGACGCTGATTTTGAAGCGCTCATGAACGTCGGATACCGCACAAGCAGCTATGTCAAGCAGTATACGACCGAAAGCATCGACAGCAGTGTTCACTATTTCATGCACGTAAGGCTCTCGGAAAATATTATCTCAAAAGTAATTGATGAAATATTCAATGACACTGAGTGCGGCGACATTTCACGTATCAAGGGAGCGCTTCCTGTCGGGGAAAAATGGCTCGCTGTCAACATAACCAAGACAGAAAGCAAAATATCAGAGGTCGGTGAGGGGCAGGCAGTCCTGATAGTTATAGGGCAGAATATCAGCAGAGAGAAAATTGACGCTCATCTGAAAAAATACAACTCCGACCCCGAATACATCTCAATTTGACTGTACACAGCAAAAGGTCCGCAATTACGCGGACCTTTCACTATATTTATTATTTTGGAAGTTTGCTTATTTAACAACGCCGATTCCCCAGATAGTGAAATCCTGTGAAGCGTTATCCATGCTGATAGTAACATCAAGCTTGCCCGATTTGCTCTGCATATACGCAATATCTGCGTCGGGACCGCCCCATGTATACTGCTTGTTGCCGCTTATCTTAGTGGTCGTGCCGTTTACTGTGACATTAACAGCACCCATTCCGCTGGAATTAGCCTTATATACGAGGATTATTCCCCTGCCCTCTGTACTGAAGGTTATCGGAGTAGAGCCGTTCTTGGAATTACTGAGCGAGTACGGAAGTGTACCGTAACCATTGCCCTGATTGAACGAGCCCTTGTTGAAGTTCGTAAGGCTTGAAAGGTCTGCGATAGCTCCGCCCGAGAAGTCATCACCGTAAATGCAGGTGCTCGGGATAGTATACTCGCCTGTCTTATTGACTGTTTTGAGAGCCTGACGGTAGTAATACGCTATACAGTCCGAAATGAGCTTTGCTCCTGCGGCATGAGGATGATACTCATCTGTGTAATAATCGTCAGTGGTGTATAATCCGCTGTTGAATGCCTTTGTGAGTGCATTGTCCATGCTGATGATCGGTATATCATAGTGAACGCCGACCTTTACCATTTGCATCTGAGACGAATAACCGCCCTTTGAACGATTTATCAGTATTATTACAGCAGGGTCATTCGGCTGTGAGAGACACTTTCTGACAAGTCCCTCGAAGGATTTCTCATATGATTCTCCGGGGTGGTCGTTTACAGAAAATTCAATGAATATCACATCAGGTGAGTCATTCAGAATGTCCTTCTGTGCCCTCATAAGTCCGACAACTGATGAAGTTCCCGACATACCTGCATTTATAAACGATACATTGCTGCCTGTGCCGAACGTATCAGCAAAATACTTGGAGGACTGTGCTACATAGCAGGTATCTGTCCTGCCGCCCTCTGTGATAGAACCGCCGATATACGCGAGCTTGACCTTTTCGCCGCTCTGTGCCTTTGCTATCTTCTCACGAAGCCTTGTGGTATTGCCCATCTGGTAGATAGCATTCTGGTGAAATTCCTGTACCTGCGGTGAATCGGTTTCAACGTAATTATCCCACTCGGACGTATCAGGTTCGGCAACGGGGAATTCGGTGATAGTGCCGAGTACAAAGTCGTTGATAAGGCTAACGTCAGTATCATCAACAGTACCGCTCTTGTCAACATCAGCGGTGAGCTTCTGCCTTGAATTAGAAGTGCCGTTTGCCGATATTCCGCGTGCAGCAGCTATATCGAGTGAGGTTATCCTGCCGTCAGAATTAACATCACCGAGAATTATCGGAGCTGCCTCTCCTGCACCCTTTATGACTGTACCCTCGACTGCACCGTATGCGTCATCGATGTAGAAATTATCCGTTGAATCCGCTGTCTCGACATAAATGCTCATATTTGAAGCATCAGCAGGAATTGTATAGCTCGTATTCGCAAGCTGTACCCATTCACCCTTGAGCGCCGTACCCTCAGCGATAGGAGAATACTTGACAGTGCCTTCGCCATCGGTATACTGTAGCTTCATGTAGAAGGTATTGGTCGAACCGCCGTCGAGGAACTGTGCATTGACGCTGAAGCTGTAATTCTCACCTGGCTTGAACGTGCTTGTGCGGAGTGCCTTGGAAGCGCCGTTCCATGCGGACGTTCTTTCCTGTGCGAGAAGAGCCTCGCTGCCCTCATAGTTCGTTCTGCCGCTTGTGAGAACAGATGCGCTGCCGCGTCCTGTCCAACTATTTGTGCTGCCCTCGAAGGTATCGTGGAAGTAGTAGCCGTTTTCATCTGGGAGTGATGAATTACCGCCCTTATTTACAGACTTTGAGCCTGTCGAGCCGTTCCAGTTCGTTCTGTCATACTCAAAGAAGTCAATGTCGGCATAGCCACCTGTGGACTTTGTCGCATAGCTGTAAATAGCGCTTCTGTAACCTGTAAAAAGCTTGAGGTCATAACTCATTGAGAGCTCATTTCCGAGCTTTGTCCAGTTGCTTCCGTCATATGAATAGTAGAAGTTCGCCTTGTCGATGTTGTTAGACGCACTTCCGTCCGAGTTTACGTTGTTGAATTTGAAGTCAGCCTTGAGATATACCTCGTCACCGCTGAGATTTGTCTCGGCAACTATCTTATTTGTGCTGCCTGCAACGTCTGAGCCGCCGTTTTCAGCCATGTATATCTTCTTCTGACCGCTGTCGGTAACATAAACACCGATATTTCCGAACATGAGCTGGAATGCGGAAAGACCTGCATAATCTCCTGCCTTCATTCCCTTTGTATCGAGCTTGATGTAGCTGCTGCACGCAGGTCCCTCGGTACGCATAGTCAGCGTATTGCGTGCATTTAGAATGTTCGTTGCTGTGGTTTTATTATGAAGTCTCAGCCAGCCCTCACGCTCTGTAACCGACCATGCTGAGTTATCGGGATTGTGGTTCCACTGCCATTCAAGTGCCAGGTCGTTGGAGCTGTATGTGAAATCATCATCGCCTGCAAGGTCTGTGCCTGTATAGTCACTGTTGGTCGAAATAGTGAGCGGTGCCTTTCCGTTTACGCCCATAATCGGCCAGTCGTTCTGCCATGTAACAGGGACGAGTACGGGAATTCGTCCGACTGCTCCGTGATCCTGAAACAGAAGTCCGTACCACTTTCCGTCGGGAGTATCAACGATTCCGCCCTGAGCTACTCCCGAGCCGTATGAACCGAGTCCCGAGTTGAGAACGGTCTTGTTTTCGTATGTGCCGAGCAGGTCGCGGCTCCTGTAGCAGAGCTCGATTCTACCGCTTCCGTTAGGCCATGCGATAAGGAAAATATAGTAGTAATCTCCGATTTTTTCGACGTGAGAGCCTTCACCCGCAAGTCCCGTAAGACCGGTCTTGAACAGAGTCTTGTCCACACCGCCGCTCTTGAAGCCTGTCATGTCGGAGTTGAATTCCTTTATCTTTATCTCGCCGCCGCCACCGTAAACAAGGTAATTGCGTCCGTCGTCATCAAACAGCATGGAAGCATCATGGTACATTCCGTTGAGCTCTACCTTGCTCCATGTACCGTTTTCGATGTCGTCCGTCTTGTATATATAGGACTTTCCTGTTCCGTAACTGCCGAAGAATACATAGAACATTCCGTTATGATACCTTAGACTTGCCGCCCACTGTCCGTGAGCATAGTCATTCTTGCCGTTCGTAAGATTCTGCACGTCACCGTTAGCAAGCGTATCATAGACATAGCTGCATATCTCCCATGAAACGAGGTCATGGGACTTCATTATCGGAGCTCCGGGACTGAAAAACATCGTCGTGCTGACCATGTAATACGTGTCGCCAACACGGATAACATCATTATCGGGCACGTCTGCCCAGATAACAGGGTTCTGCACCGTTGTCGCCGCAGTTGCCGACAGTTCACCGAGAGGACGGACAAACGGACTGCACATTCCTGCGAGGCAGACTGCCGAAACAACAGCAGCTGCCGACCTTTTAAAATTCACACTGATCACCGTTCCTTCTTAACAAATTGTTAATCTATATATTTATATTAAACTAATTATAATATTTTCTTAATATATTGTCAATAGAGTTTTATGCTGATATTATAGCACTTTTCGTACAAAGTCACTTATATGTTTTTTTCGGAAATAAGGTCTTGAAATTTTTTTTAAACAGGTATATAATAGTATGGTATTTGAATTATAAGGAAGTAAGAAAATGAATGAAGAAAAAAAGAACCCTCTCGGATACGAGTCTGTAAATAAGCTCATGTTCAAATTTGCTGCTCCGAGTATAGTCGCTATGCTCGTAAGCGCTCTGTATAACATCGTTGACCAGCTCTTTATCGGACAGGCAGTCGGCACAAACGGCAATGCGGCGACAAACATCGCCTTCCCCCTCACTACCGCGTGTACCGCTATCTCGCTGCTTTTCGGCATAGGCGGCGCATCATGCTTCAATCTGTCGCTCGGCAGCGGAAACAAAAAACGTGCAGGATATTTCGCGGGAAATGCTCTGAGTATGCTTGTGATCTGCGGAGTTGTACTCTCGGCGGTAACGCTCGTATTCCTGACTCCCCTGCTTCGTGTTTTCGGCTCTGACTCGGTGATCCTCCCGTATGCCAAGGACTACGTAAGCGTAACAGCAATCGGTTTCCCATTCCTGATACTTGCAACAGGCGGCGGACATATTATCCGCGCAGACGGCAGTCCGCAGATGACCATGATATGCAATCTTACGGGAGCTGTGATAAATACGGGACTCGACGCTTTATTTGTTCTCGGCTTCCGCTGGGGAATGAAGGGTGCGGCTGCGGCAACAGTTATCGGACAATTTGTATCTGCTGTCATTGTTATTGTTTATGTGCTCAATTTCAGGACGGTGACGCTTTCCGCAAAGCACTACAAGCCGTCGTTTATCGTGACAAAGCGCGTTGCTTCTATCGGTATGGCTTCGTTTTTCAATCAGATAGCGATAGGACTTGTTCAGATCGTGCTCAACAACTCCCTCAGACACTACGGTAAGCTCTCGGAATACGGCAGCAATGAACCGATAGCGGTCGCAGGTATCGTCATGAAGGTCAACATGATAGTATTTTCAATTGTAATCGGTCTTGCACAGGGCACACAGCCTATTGAGAGCTTCAACTACGGTGCAAAAAACTTCAAGCGCGTTAAGGAGGCATATCGCCTTGCAACAGTATGCGGACTCGGAGTTTCACTTGCAGCCTTTGCCGCATTTCAGCTCTTTCCGCGTCAGATACTCTCGATTTTCGGAAGCGGAAGCGAGACATACTATAAATTCGGTGTGAAGTTTTTCAGGATTTTCCTCTTCTTCACTTGGATAAACTGCCTCCAGCCGATCACCTCGACCTTCTTCACCTCAATAGGCAAGCCAATCAAGGGAATGATACTCTCACTCACGAGACAAATTATATACTTTATCCCGATACTCCTTATTTTCCCACTGTTCTGGGGAATAGACGGTATCGTGCGAACAGGTCCCACAGCTGACGTGCTCTCCGCATTGACCGCTATCTTCCTCGCCGCCTACGAATTCCGCCTTATGAAAAAGGAAGAAGCTGCAAATAAAGCAGAATGAATTCAAAAACGCCATGTGACAATGATACATATACAGAGATTTACACGTTTTATCGGGGGGAAACTTTCTGAGGAAAGCTTTGTGCTAAC
Source organism: uncultured Ruminococcus sp. (assembly GCA_900319195.1). Lineage (GTDB taxonomy): Bacteria > Bacillota > Clostridia > Oscillospirales > Ruminococcaceae > Ruminococcus. Next base: position 6,601 of record ONNL01000105.1, read on the forward strand.
AGCACCCCGTACCCTCTGTCCTACGGACATCGTCTCGCCTGTCGGCTCGGTCGGTGCT
>ONNL01000107.1 GCA_900319195.1 uncultured Ruminococcus sp.
GTCTTGACAGACTGAGAGTTTGTGGTATCATAGGCAAATGCGAACGCCATTATGCTGAATAACCACCTAAAATTTTGAATACCCAAAAAGATATAAAAACAGGGGAATTGAATATTATGGAAAAGGATTTTGGGACGGACGAGAGTCCGAAGTACAAAAAAAGTATAGGCAGTATCATTCTGCTGATATTCCTTGCGGGACTTGTTGTGTATTGCCTTATCAGCGGTATCGCGGAGCTTACAAAGCCTGTCAGGAGCCTTGAAGCGTCACTCGGCTCGCTCGAAAAGGGAGAGTGCGTGGAGGGCGTTGCAGACTGCGGGACGGATTTCCCGATACTCACTATGACCCATACCATCAACTTCATACCCACATTGAAGGAGTATTACTACATGGTCGGTGACGGTGAGTATTTCGCAATAGTCCGCGCAGGCAAGGATTTCGGGGACACCTTCGACCCGGATACGAATGAGAATCTCAGAGACACCAAGATAAAGGGCATAGTCCGCTCTCTCGACGGTGAAGCTCGTATCAAGATAGATCAGCACCTTTCGAGCAGCGGGCTAAGTGAGTATACAAATTCCATGTACTACATAGACACCTATGGTCAGCGCATTGCTGTCATAAAGGTGATAGTTGCCGCGCTTTCCTTCGTTCTGACGTTCATGATAGTGAAAATGCTCAGGAAGAAAAAGGACAGCGAGTTTGACGACCTCAGCAGTAAGTCGCTCGGCAAGGCTTACGGTGTTGTTGTCAGTGTGGGAGTCATTCTTCTTGCAATTCTCGGGGTGTATATTTCCATGATGTTATAAGCTTGTTATTTGCGGAATGCTGTTTGAAGCAGTGGCTTTACCCATATAGATCAAATGCATCTGACCGTGTATCGTTAGGTATGCGGTTCAGGTGCTTATTTTTTTGAGGTGCTGAAAATGAAAAGTGAAAGCCGCCACTTCGCTATGATAAGGGGAAATCATACTATCAGTATAATGAATGGTACTTTTTTATAAAAAAGTATTGCATTTTATTGTGAATTGTGGTAAAATATATTAAACAGCTTCATGCTGATGCGTGAAAGGCTGAAATTTATTGAAAAGGGGAAATTGGTATGCAGATCAAACGAATATCCGCCGCGATACTTGCATTGCTGATAGCTGCGGGCTCATATCCTGTGAGACCGACTGCTGCGGCAGCATCTGCCGTGAGTGTGGGGAGTTCTGAGGAAGGCTCCGCTCAAAAGAGTGCAAAGAAAATTGCAGACAGCGGCTCGCTCAGACAGGAGGGGGAAACGGTCAGCGGTACCTGCGGTACTGACGCGTCTTATGTCCTTGAGAACGGTGTGCTCACAATAAGCGGCACAGGAGAGATCGAGGAGGACTTTTTTGATGATTATGATTTAAGGTATGATGTCACCTCTATTATCATCGGTGAGGGCATAACTAAAATAGGAAGCTCGGCATTTTATGATTTCACTGCCGTAAAGTCGGTAACGCTCCCGTCTACACTTGAATACATAGACAGGTATGCTTTTGAAGACTGCTATGAGCTTACTCAGATAGATATCCCTGCAAGCGTAGCTTATATCGGCTATCGTGCATTCGATGACTGTTCTTTAAAGGAGCTTGATATACTTAACTCCGAATGCGCTTTAGACAGCCATATATGCAGCAGCTCTGTTGTTATCGGCGGCAAAAAGGGCTCTACCGCCGAGGAATATTCAAGGAACTGCAATACATGGTTCAAGGACTTGGATACAGGCGTTAAATCTATGAGCGGCAGCTGCGGCGAGAATGCCTCCTATGTCCTGACCGACGACCTCGTGCTCACTATTTCGGGTACAGGCGTTCTTGATTCACAGATATATCTTCCTGTTGATGAGCCGATCAGCCTTGTCATTGAGGACGGCATTACGGGATATAATGATAATCTGACAGACTTTGACGGCTTTGTTGTCTGGGGCGGTCACTATACGGATCTCAATTACAGATCTGTAACTGTGCCTGATACCTTTGAAAATCCGATAGGACTCATCAGTGCGGATACCGAGGAGCTTATCATCAAAGGTGATTCTCCTGCCCATGTTACCAAGGACGGTGCGATATACAGCGCCGATATGACAAAGCTTGAATACGTATTCCCGACAGCAAAAACCACAGTTACCGATGACTACGGAAATGAATCGGAGGTCTATCCTGCTGTTGACACACCGTTTGAGGTGCCTTCGACCGTTACTGAGATAGGCGAAGGTGCATTCAAAAATTCAAACTATACCGACATCATTCTTCCGGAGACAGTCACAAAGGTCGGCAAGAGCGCATTCATACTGAATATCAGAACTGAAAGCGGATTTCTGCGCACAGTGACCGTAAACAACAAGGACTGTGAGTTTGAATATTACGACAGCGAGAAAGGCTATCTGAATATGTTCTCGGACGAGTGTGCTGTCAAGGGCTATGCGGATTCGACCACTCAGAAGGCGGCTCACGCTGACGGCGTGCTCTTTATAAACATAGAGACAGGCGAGGAAACACACAGCGGAATGTGCGGCGAAAATGCCGAATTCTCGATAATCAACAATGTAATGACTATTACAGGCAGCGGCGCTGTCAAGCTCTCTGATTCTGTTGCAAAGGATGATATAACAGATGTCGTTATAGGCGAGGGCATAACTGAGATAGGCTCAGACAGCTTCGCACGCTTTACAGCAATGAAAACAGTCTCACTTCCCTCGACTCTTACCGCTATCCAAAGCGGAGCGTTTGATGGCTGCTCTTCGCTTGAGAGTGTAAAGCTTCCGAACGGACTTACTGAGATAAGCTCAAGTATGTTCCAGAACTGCACGGCTCTCAAATCAATTGAGATACCGGACAGTGTTACAGCTATCGGCAATTATGCTTTTATGTACTGCTCATCACTGACGGAGCTGACCTTACCCGAAGCTGTTGCGGAATTTGATGTTTCTGCTGTTGCTAACTGCGAAAAGCTTGAAAAGCTGACAGTTATGAATAAGGATTGCAATATAACGGACATCTGGGGCTATGGCGCTATGGGTAATAATCTTATCCTTGCGGGATATGCGGGCTCGACCATAAACAAATTCGCCTCTGAGAATGTTCTGAGATTCTGTGACATCGAAACAGGAGAGGTGACCATTTGCGGCGACCTCGACGAGAATATTTCCTATAAGCTCGCTGACGGCGTGCTCACTATCACGGGTACGGGCGATATGCCTTCAACATCTGTATTCAGTTACAGGGACGATGTTGAGTCGGTAGTGATAGGAAGCGGCATTACCTCGATCTGCAGCAGCGCCTTCTACAAGGACTCTAATCTCACCTCTGTGAGCCTGCCCGAAGGTCTTAAAACCATCGGCGAATATGCCTTCGCATATACGAGCGTAAAGAATATAACTTTGCCGGAGGGACTTGAAACTATCTCTGACTACGCATTCGAGGACTGCTCAAATATCGAGAATATAGTTATCCCCGAGGGAGTTACCGATATCGGTGAGTATGCATTCTACTACTGCTCTTCTCTCAAGAGCGTCAAGCTGCCCTCAACCATCAAGAACATAAATGATGTGGCATTCTCCAGCTGCTATGAGCTTGAGCAGGTAACTATCCCCGACGCTCCCGAGCATTCCGTAAAGCTTTCGGGAAACCCGTTCGGTTCGCTCAGCAAGCTCATCATTCTCGACAAGGACTGCGACCTCTCTGAGTTCTCATCAGACTCAAGCCTTGTCATTGAGGGCTATTCAGGCTCGACAGCCGAGACATTTGCGCTGGACAGATCGCTTGTATTCGTTGACCATGAGACAGGAGATACTGTTATACAGGGTAAGCTCGGAGAAGATGTCCGCTATAAGATCATTGACGGAGTACTTGATATTACAGGTACGGGAGCAATAGTGAGCACCATTAACTTAAACAGCTCCTTCCTCAGCGATTTGAAGGAGATCAATATCGGTGAGGGCATCACCATGATATCAGGCAACCTGTTCAATTACTCTGTAAGCTCTGTAAAGACTATAAAGATACCATCAACGCTGACTTCGATAGACCCCGCTGCATTTGACAATTGCAGTGCGTCGCTTACTGCACTGACAGTCTCCGAGGAAAATACGGCATATACCTCGTCGGGCACATTCCTTCTCAGCAAGGACGGAAAGACCCTTGTATTTGCAGGCGGAAGCGCGTCTTCACCCGAGATCCCCTCGACGGTAACAGCTATCGGAAAGTTTGCATTCAAGGACCGCGACGAGCTTGAAGAGGTGGTCCTTCCCGAGTCAGTCGAGAGCATTGGCGAGGGTGCATTTGCAGGCTGTGATCTGCTCAAAAAGATAACGATAAAAAATCCCGAATGCGTTATCTCACCCGAGAGCTATACCATAAGCAATACATACAGCAATTACTATGACTATGATGCCGGGACATACAAGTATGAAAGTGGTTACTATTACGGTATACTTGCAGGAAAGGGCGGTTCGACCGCTGAAAAGTATGCCTTCAGCAACGGACTTAAATTCCTCGATCTTGATACGTCCGAGGTCTATCAGGTAGGTAAATGCGGCGATGACCTCACATATGAGATAAAGAACAATGTCCTCACTGTAAAGGGTACAGGTGCGATGTACGACAGCGCATTCACAGGAAACACGGAGATAACCGACGTTTCACTGCCCGAGGGACTGACCAGCATAAGCAATTATGCTTTCAGGTCATGCACGTCACTCAAAAGTGTGTCAATACCGTCAACTGTTACAACGATAGGCTCGTATGCCTTCGGCTACTGCTCGGGGCTCAGATCTGTCGTTATCCCGGAGGGAGTTGCCGAGATAGGTGAATACGCATTCTGTGACTGCGATGACCTTGTCTCTGTTGTTATCCCCGGAAGCGTTAAAACTATCGGCGGAGACGCCTTCTCGAGCTGTGATGACCTCGAGGAAGTGACCCTCAATGAAGGTATTGAGACCATAGGCTCAGACGCATTTGAATACACCAACATCCAATCCATAGAGCTTCCCGAGTCTGTCAAGAAGGTCGAGAGCTCAGCGTTTTACAATTGTTATTCCCTGAATGCTGTCACCATTAAGAACAGGGAATGCGAGCTGTCAGATTACAATACAACGATACAAAAGGGGGCTGTTATCTGCGGCTACGCTGATTCAACAGCAGATGAGTATGCCTTCCGGTTCGGCAGAAAGTTTATGGATATTGAAACGGGCAAGCTCCGTGAAAGCGGAATGTGCGGCGATTCTCTCACATTCTCTATCGAGGGCGGCGTTCTGACCATAAGCGGAAGCGGCGAGATGTGGGATACAGAGCCTTTCTATGACAATGATTCTATCTCGAGCGTTGTTATTGGCGACGGTGTGACTTCAATAAGCGATACTGCATTCAGATCCTGCGATAACCTCACAAGCGTCAATATCCCCGCGGGTATTGAGAAAATAGGACGCGGCGCATTCCAGTCATGTGATATGCTCAGCTCGTTCACAGTTGACCCTGAGAACAAGAATTATTCTTCATCTGACGGTGTCATCTATAATAAGGATATGACAGAGCTTGTTATCTATCCCTACGGAAAGCGCGATGCGGAGTTTATCGTTCCTGCGTCTGTAACAAAAATATCGGGAACATTCCAGAACTCCTATATAAAGGAGATCGGATTCCAAAATAATAAGACGGTCGATCTCAGCGGAGCTTCTTTCAATAACGATATAATCTTCTGCGGATATGCAGGCTCTACGGCTGAATCATACGCTTATGAATACGGAATGTATTTCAGGAATTATGAGACAGGTGAGATAAGGCTTTGCGGAAGATGCGGTGAAAGCCTTGTTTACGAAATGACGACCGACGGCGAGCTCACTATCACCGGAACAGGCGATATGTATAACGGCGCATTCATGTATAATGACAATATAAAAACCGTCGTTATTGGTGAGGGTGTCACGAGTGTCAGTGAGGATGCGTTCTATGACTGCGACTATATCGTGTCAATGACCCTTCCCTCAACTATCAAGAGCATAGGAAACTACGCATTCTATTACAACAGGTTCGAAACTCTCGTTCTTCCCGAGGGACTCCAGAAAATGGGATACAGCGTTTTCCGCTGTTCAAGACTCAAGACTGTAAATATCCCTGCTTCGCTTGCAGAGATAGGCGACAGTGCATTCGATTCGAGCTATCTCAAGGAATTTACAGGCGGTGAGGGAAATCAGAGCTTCACCGTAAAGGACGGTATCCTCTACAACAAGGATATGACAAGGCTCGTGCATTATCCTTCAAGCAAGGATGATGAGTCGTACACACTTCCTGAAACTGTAACGGAGCTCGAAAGAAGAGACCTTTACAAGTCAAGCGGTATCAACGCGCTTACGGAAGTAGTGATAACCAATAAGGACCTCATTATTGAGGACAGCAGTGAAACCATAAACCCGTATGATGTCATAGTCTGCGCTGAGGGCTCAACGGCTGAAAAATATGCCTTTAAGTACGGCAGGAAATTCAGATATATTGATACTGATACGATATTGAAGCGCGGCAAGTGCGGCGAGAACCTCACATATGAGATAAAGGACGGCGTCCTCACTGTTGAGGGAACAGGCGATATGTCAGATTCTCCTATGTTCAGCGGTGATGATGATATTACAAGTGCAGTTATCTCAGAGGGCGTTACCTCTATCGGTATCAAAGCCTTTGAAGGATGCAACAATCTTGAACAGATAACCATTGCCGGCAGTGTTGCAGCTATCGGTGCTGATGCGTTCAATGGATGCGGCGATCTTGAATACGTGAATATCCCTGCGGCTGTCAATACCATAGGCGGAAATGTATTCGTAGGCTGTGAAAATCTCAAGGGTATCGTCGTTGATGCAGAGAACCAGAAATATTCATCTGTTGACGGTGTTCTCTTCAATAAGGATAAGACTGAGCTGATAGCTTATCCCGAGAGCAAGGCTGACGAGGAATACACTATCCCCGACACTGTTCTGACTATCGGAGACTATGCGTTTGACGACTGCAACTATCTCAATACGGTGACCATACCCGAGGGTGTTGCAGGTATCGGCTATTACGCATTCCGGAACTGCAATAAGCTTTCTTCTGTGGCGCTTCCGTCAACGGTAAAGAGTATCGGCAACGCTGCATTCTGTAATACCTCAATAAAGGAGATAAATATCCCCGACGGAGTTACCAAGATATGCGACAGCACGTTCTACAGCTGTGATGAGCTTGTTTCTGTTGAGCTCGGAAAGAATATTGAGGCAATAGAGTACGACGCATTCGCGGAATGCCGTGATCTCAGCTCGATAACCATACTCAACGACAAGGCAGTTATAAACAGCGAGGCTTCGACAATTTCGTCCTCTGCAATGATATGCGGTTATGCTGACTCAACAGCCAATGAGTATGCTTTAAGATACGGAAGAAAATTCAAGGACCTCACAACAGGAAGCATAACTCAGAGCGGTAAATGCGGAGCTTACATGACATTCACCATAAACGACGGTGTTCTCACTATATCAGGCATCGGAAAAATGAATGACGATCCGCTGTTCTCGAGTAATTCTGAAATAACAAGTGTAGTTATTGAGGACGGAGTGACCTCGATAGGCAATAACGCATTCTCAAACTGCACTAAGCTTGAAACAATAACTATCCCCGATTCTGTGGTATCTATCGGAGACAATGCGTTCTATAACTGCTCGTCTCTCAAGGAGATAACACTGCCCGAAAATATTTCGGAGCTTTCAACGAATATCTTTGATTCGTGCGAATCACTCGAAAAGGCAGTGCTCCCAGCAAAGCTTTTAAGAATCGGCGACAGTGCTTTCCGTGACTGCTATCTGCTCAAGGAGATAGAGATACCTGCTGATACCGTATCTATCGGTTATGAAGCCTTCGCTAACTGCCATTCTCTTGAAAAGGCAGCGCTTCCGAGCGGACTTGACACGATATACGACAGGGCATTTGCAGGCTGTACCTCATTGAAGGACTTCACTATCCCGTCAGGACTTACAGGTATTTCCGGCTCTTCGCTCGCAGGTACGAAGGTCGAAAGCATCGGCATTGAAGAAGGCAATACCACCTTCACCGTCGATAACGGAATGCTCCTTGACAGTACAGGCACAACGCTCATCATCTATCCCGCAGGAAAGAAGGATACAGAATTCACAGTTCCTTCAACTGTGACTGAGATAGGGGAGTATGCTTTCTATCGCAACGATACACTTGAAAAGGTGACTATCCCGAAGAACGTAAAGACTATCGGAAACTATGCTTTCTTATCAGTTTCAGTTTCAACGCTGACTATCCTCGGTGCTGATTGTTCAATAGAAACAAATGCAATAGACAACGTCTCATGCATTGAAGGCTATTCCGGCTCGACGGCTGAAGAATACGCATTCAGAAATGCAATGCTTTTCAGAGACATTGAAACAGGCGAGGAGAAAATAAGCGGTAAGTATAACGATATCACTTATACGATAAAGGACGGCGTGCTCACTCTCAGCGGCTCGGGCAATGATTTCTACATTTATAACCAGTCCATCACCAAGGTCGTTGTAGGAAAGGATATAAGAGACTTCAGCGTAAGCTCTGACAATATCACCGAATATGTGGTAGACGCTGAAAACACTGTATTCTGCGCTGAGGACGGTGTTCTCTACAACAAGGACAAGACAAGGCTCATCAGGTATCCGAGGGAGAAGAAGGATGAGAAATTCATAGTTCCGGATACAGTCAAGACTATCAACAGTATCAGCTCTTCATATCTCAAGGAGATCGTTCTCGGAAGCTCTGTTGACTTTAGGTCGCAGTCAGACCCCGGCCAGTACAATATTTCTATTTACGGCGACAACATTGAAAAGATAACTGTTTCTGAAGATAACCCGAACCTAAAGTCGGTTGACGGAGTGCTCTATACTAAGGATATGTCTGCGCTTCTGTTCTATCCTTACGGAAAGAAAGACACCGAATTCACTGTGCCCGATGCAGTTGAAAAGGTATACAGTATGTATTCGCCATATATTGAGAAGCTCAATATCGGAGCAGGACTCACCTTCAGATACAAGACGACCTTCACTGATGAGGACGGCAATGTTAAGGAGAAATATTATTACAGTCTCAACTTGTTGCTCCCCGGTCTTACCGAGGTAACAGTTTCAGCATCAAACCCCGCGCTGAAGGCGGTTGACGGAGTTCTGTTCAGTAAGGACATGACTCAGCTCCTCCTGTATCCTATCTACAAGGCTGATACGGAGTATACAATACCCGACGGTGTCGAAACGGCAAGGTTTGGCGAAAGTGCATACCTTGAAAAGCTCAATATAGGAAAGGAGCTCAAGGAAATAAGCTTCAGCGGCTATTATTACGACAGTCAGCGGTATCTCAAAGAGATAAATGTTGACAGTGGAAATCCTGTATTCATGAGCAAGGGCGGCATACTCTACCGCAATGACACAGACGGAACACCTTTGATACTGCTCGTACCGTATTGTCTGAGCGGAGATGTTGTGCTTATCGACGGTATCACAGTTATCCCAAGCGGCTGCTTTGCAAACAGAGATGATCTGAGATCTGTTACGATACCGAAGTCTGTAACAAAGATAATGGAATATGCGTTCTATAACTGCTCAGCACTCGAAAATGTGACTATTCTGAATCCTGAATGTGCATTTGTAAATGATCAAAAATACAACCTGAACAATTTATATAGTGACATTTGGGACGAGGAAACTCAATCTTATATTCTCAAGACGGAATACAACGGAACAATAACTGCTAAGCAGGGCTCTGAGGCTCAGAAATACGCCGAGGCAACAGGCTATACCTTCAAGGATATAGATGCTCAGCCCGAGGTGACAACTACTACGACAACAACCTCTGCCACTACAACTACGACCACATCTACGACAACTTCGACCACTACAACTACGACCACTTCAACAACTACCACGACTACTGACAAGGCAACAACTACCACGACAGAACCCGTAACGACCACGACTACCGACAAGGCAACAACTACCACAACTACGGACAAGGCAACAACTACCACGACAGAACCCGTAACGACCACGACTACCGACAAGGTGACAACTACCACGACAGAACCCGTGACTACCACAACTACGGACAAGGTGACAACTACCACGACAGAACCCGTAACTACCACGACTACCGACAAGGCAACGACCACGACTACATCAGCAGGCGGCGACGCAGTCACAACGACTACGACAGGTGTTGACGAGTTCACGGTATCGTTCGAGTCCAACGGCGGCTCAGGAGTAGCGGCACAGATAGTTCAGTATTGCAAGACTGCTCTCGAACCCGATGCTCCCACAAGGGACGGCTTCACGTTCACAGGCTGGTTCACGGACGAGGCTCTGACAAGCCTGTATGACTTCACAACCGAGGTCAAGGCGGATATCACGCTCTATGCAGGCTGGAATGCAGTCGCAGCGACGACCACGACGACATCCGCCACAACGACTACTACCACCACGACGGAGGTTCCCGGCTCATCGGAGGAGAACGGTTCCACAACGACGACTGCCCAGACACCCGAAACTACAACGACGACGGCACCGACACCTGTTGATACCCTCGGAGATGTAAACGACGACGGAGCGGTCGATTCCTCGGACGCTGCATTGATACTCAGACAGTATGCTGATGTACAGGCAGGCAAGGCCGGCAGCTTCACTCCCGAGCAGATCGCTGCTGCGGACTTCAATAACGACGAAATGGTCGATTCCTCAGACGCAGCACTCATTCTCAAGGCTTACGCAGACGCGCAGGCAGGCAAGTAAAAACAGCGAGAACCCTTCCAAACCGGAAGGGTTCTTTTTTGTTAGAGAGTGCTTTGGAAAAAATGGCTGAGGTCGATGGCATCAGAGATTTCTGTGTATTTTTCAAATGCATCTTTATACTTTTCTA
>ONNL01000108.1 GCA_900319195.1 uncultured Ruminococcus sp.
CTGGAGTGAGCTTCTGTTGATGTAGCCGTGACACTCGCCTGCCTGTGAAGCATCAGATGTCGAGATAACGTTGTTGTCCCAGAGTACACAGGGAATACCTATAGCCTCTGTCTTTGAAAGGTATGTCTTTGCCCAGTTTACACGAGCGCTTACGTTGCCGTAGTTTGAAGCTCCGAACTCACCGATGATAACAGGAATATTTCTGTCAAGATATGTTGACTTGATATTGCCGAAAATAGCATCGAGGTCACTTGCATTGAATGAATCGTGAGGACCGTCGCCCATTGTGAAGTTATAGGGTGAATATGCGTGGATAGAAACGCAGATATAGGGATCATTCGGAACTACGAGCTTCGAGAAGATCGACGAATCAGATGACGCGCAGTAAGGCGGTACCATGAGGAGACGAGTCTTCTGATAGGGTGAAGATACACTTCTTACTGTGTCAACGAAGTCCTGATTGAGCTTGTTGATAGTGTCGCACTCATTGTCCTGAGGTCCCCACCACTCGTGATTTGTACCTGCAGCACGGGGCTCGTTCATGCCCTCGAAAATGAGGTGCTGGTCATAGTCCGCAAACTCAGCAGCGACCTGCTTCCAGATAGCCTTGAGCTTGGGTGACATTTCATTGTAAGCTGTACCGATGTCGGCACGGTTTATCCATGCCTCGTGGTGAACGTTGAGGATAACGTACATTCCGTTGTTGTAAGCATAGTTTACAACCTCCTTGACTCTTGCCATCCATGCAGGGTCAATGTTGTTGTTGCCGTCAAGGTGCTGATACCAAGTCGTAGGGATTCTTACGCAGTTGAAGCCCTTAGCCTTTACAGCGTCGAAAAGTGCCTGAGTAGCCTTGGGGTTGCCCCATGCTGTCTCGGTAGAAAGTCCCGGGTTTGAGCCTGAGCCTGTAGCGTCAAGCGTATTACCGAGGTTCCAGCCGATAGAGATGTCCTTGACTATCTCCTGAGCTGACATATTTGTTGCTGCGTCAGCAGTCTTGCTGACAGGTGTTGAAGCAAGAGCCGTCAGTGACAGCGCTGCTGCGGCGGAAATGCTTACGATCCGCCTGAAAATTTCTTTTAAACCCATTATAATACCCTCCCAAATATTACAATTTGTAAATGAATGAATAAAATATAGATTAGATCCGATTTGCAGGGACCAGTGCAGCAGTCCCTAAATCACTCCTATTCTATCATATTTGTAGAAATTTGTCAAGACAATTTGTGCAGTTTGTGCTCTACTTAATGAACGAATTATTAAGAAGATTTTTAGCAATATCATACAAAATCATTGCCATAGGCATACCAATAGCCGATTTGTCCTATTCAACCGCTGCTTTATTTCCGCAAACCATACATTATTTTACATCATAACTCAGCTAACAGTCAATGATACTTTGCGCGTATTTTAAGAAAGCAAAAGCATAATATTTCAGTTAATGAGTATTATATATCATTGAAAAGCTCTGTGAACTGAGTTATAATACAAACAATGAAAAAGAAAGTTCACAAATTCAAGTGAACAAAAAAGAAACACACCTATATAATGAAGGGGAATGAAAAATGAAAAACACTCTTATGAAGAAACGGATAGTTTCTGTCATGGCTGCGGCTGTAATGTCCGTATCCTCCGCGGCAGGAGCATTCGGAACGGAACTCGCAAATACCGTCAGCACAGCAAACGCGGCAGGCTCAGTAGATGTCGGTACTCTCGACTTCTCGGTAAGACAGGCAGGAAATGCTGTCTACGCTTCACCTAACGGCAGCGGCGACGGCTCCTCTCAGAGCTCTCCGACAAGCGTTGCAAACGCCGTTAAAAAGGTAACGGCAGGCGGCACGGTATACCTCCTCGCAGGCACCTACAAGCTCTCCGACACTCTCACCATCAAGTCGGACAACAAGGGCACCTCAAGCGCTTACAAGAATATGCGCCCTGTTGACAACGCAAAGGTCGTGTTCGATTTCTCGAATGAGGCTCTCGGACAGCGCGGCATCAACCTCGAGGGCGAATACTGGCACCTCTACGGCTTCGACATCTGCAACGCAGGCGACAATGGACTCTACCTCTCGGGCAACAACAATATCGTTGAAATGCTCACCCTCCATAACAATCAGGACACGGGACTTCAGGTATCGCAGTCAAGCGGCAACTGGCCCTCGAACAACCTCATCAAGAACTGCACGTCCTATGACAACTGCGACGACGCTACAATGGAGAATGCCGACGGCTTCGCTGCAAAGCTCACCTGCGGCGGCGGAAACGTATTCGACGGCTGTATCTCGTACAACAACTCGGACGACGGCTGGGATCTCTACGCTAAGCCCGAAACAGGTCCTATCGGCGTTGTAACTATCAAAAACTGCGTGGCATTCCGCAACGGCTTCACCACAGACGGCAGAGGCTGGGGAGATTGCGACGGAAACGGCTTCAAGCTCGGCGGCGGAGGTGTCGGCACAAGACACATCGTACAGAACTGTCTCGCGTTTGAAAATCTCCACTGCGGATTCACCGACAACAACAACCCCGAATTTGGCGACATGACAAACTGCACAGCCTATAATAACGACATCGGCGGCGAGGGCAAGGCAAACTACATGGTCTACCGCTGCTCGTCGAGCGCAAAGATAAAGGGCTGCGTATCATATTACAATCAGAGCAATATGTCCTCTATAAATGTAAAGGGCAACTCCGGCAACTGCACAAAGCACGGAAGCGACAAGTGGAAGGGCAGCCTCTCGGACTCCCTCTCATACAAGGGCACGTCGCTCAACTACATCAGCAGCACATCAGCTTCCGGCGGAGAAGTATCAGGCACCTCAGCTTCACTCTCTGATTCCGGCTTCAAATCGGTAAAGGCTCCCTCGATGAGCACTAACTTCCACACAGCTTGGAGAAACAGCGACGGCTCGATAAACCTCGGCGGCTTCGGTGATACCACGGGTACATACGGCAATATCGGCTCTCACCTCTCGAGCGGCTCGTCATCATCTACTCCCGTCGTAACAACTACTGCAAAGAGCAGCACCCCTGCTGTAACGACCACAAAGGCTTCAAGCAGCAGCACTCCCTCAACAGTCGGCTATGACCACGACTTCACAGCAAGCGGTCTTTCAAGCTCGTTCTACACGATCTCAGGAAACCTCTCCACATCAAAGGGCACTGTAAGCTACAACGGCAAGACTCTTACTCAGTGTCTCAAAATGGAGACTGCAACAAGCATATCATTCAACGCAGGC
>ONNL01000123.1 GCA_900319195.1 uncultured Ruminococcus sp.
CATCATAAAGAAGACATTGACGGAAAGACCTTTCAGCAGGTCGAGATATATTATAAATTCGTGGGAAATTTGAATCAGACTACAAAGGAAGCAGCGTAAAATAAGCATAGAGGAAACAACCGTTTCCTCTATGTGACAACTTGTAGTCGCAGGTTCGAATCCCGTCACAAGCTCCAACAAGTTCCGATAATACGCAGTTTAACGACTGCGTATTATTTTTTTGCAAACTGCATTTTTTGACCCAAGCATCAGCCCCGAAAGCACAAAAAAGCAGCCCACACATTCGTGCAGGCTGCTGAGAAAACTATGTCTATTAATTTAGGAAACGAGGAACTTAGCTGATTGTTACTGTGTATGTACCGAGAGTGCCGTCCTGATTGATCCTTGCACTTGCTAAGTTGATAGTGCCTGTAATTTGGCCACTTGTTGCCTGTCCTGTTGTGGTTGAATCATTAATATTACCCGCAGCCGAAGAAAGGCTAATATTTCCGTTATCGCTAAACGATGGGAGAACATTTAATTCAGCATCACCAAGAGTAAATGACATAGTAGCGGTAATAGAATCATTTGAGTAATTAGTAATATTAGCTATTGTATCCAGTTGAGTAAGAGGATTTCCGCCTGAAGTCCAGAAATCAGTATTACTATTAAAGCTTGGAGTTCCAACGGGATTATATTTTAATGCAGTAGTATCCCACACGTAATCCTGTGTACTTGTAGCATCACTAAATACAACTGCTGTAGAGCCGCTCCAACCTATAGTAACCTTATAAACTTTTGTTGCAGTCTTAATGTTTTGAGATGTTGCGCCCGTGTTATAAGTAGCACTAATACTGTAAGTGGAAGAACCTGATTTTGTTGTAAATGTATCGTCCGCACTCGCACTCATAGCCCCAACGCTCATCATTGTCATTGCCATAGCAGCGATCATCGCTGTAAATCTTGTAGTTTTTCTCATAATATTCACTATTCCTTTCGTTATTGGACTGTTATATTACAGTCCGTGATCTTTGAATCAGTCGTTGCTTTGATGCCGCTTTCCCTGTCATAAAACAGTATCAGCATCGTACCGTTGTAGCTGCCGCTTTGCAGCCTGCCTGCGCCGTCTGTCAGGTTCACATGGTCGATACCGTAGCCGACCTTGATAAGTCCCGATTCCGCAACAAGCACTTCATTACCCTTACCGTCGTCCACAACGACCTGAACCATAAGATCGTGTGTCGAACCATTCGGATTTTGGAAATAGAGATCAGCCGTTCCCTCGCTCTGATGTATCGTAATATCCTTTTGAAATTCCAGTGTTACCGAGCCGCCGCCCTGTGGTGTGGTCGTATCACCGCTTTCAGTAGGAGACTGTGTTTCCAGCGGAACAGCATCCGAGTCGTCCTCGGGTGCTCTGTCCGGTCGGATAATACCGGTATCCGACACTGTTGTTTCCGTGATTTCCGAGGTAGATGTCTCCACCGCAGGCGGATGTGCCGAATTTTTTATCAGAACACCTATCAGCACGCCGATAAGACACGCCGCCATTATCCAGAAAATCAGGATAAACAGACTTTTTCGCTTGACTGAGACGTAACCGTTCTCAAAGGGGAGATAGCCAAGCACCTTTCCGCTTACATCATCGCTTTTGTAAATATCGAGCCGATTCTTTTCCTTTGTGAGAAATACCGCTTTTCCGTTCTGACGAAATTTTCTTGCTCCTGCCTTTATCGCACCCTTGATGATCGCATCATCGGGGAGGTCGTCAGGCTTGATGAGAAGAAGCTCCTCGTCAAAGTATTTCGGTTTAAACTTTCGGTATTCTTTTTCAGGCTCTTCCGCTATAATTCACACCTCATTTCTTTCTATCGTTTTCTGTCTCCATTAACTATCTGTATAGTCAATCTCGCTTGTCTTTCACTTGTTTCGTCCTTATGTATATAATTATACTCAAAAAAAAAAACAAGTCTATTTTGCCACATTTTACAAAATGTTCACATTATTCCAACTGTCTGTAATTAAAAAATAAGTCTATACGTTTTGTATAGACTTATGGGTACTTAAAATTTTACAGAAATTTGATATTCCTCCGAGATATACAAATTGTATACGTAGAAAAGGATATGCCGTCCGTTTTTTCAAAGAACAAAATTCCTCCGCATATCTTAAATATAACGCTTTGTTTATCTTTACCCCATTATACACTCTGCTCAGAAAAATGTCAACAAAAATATCCGCCGCCTGCCATTATGATACTCAGAGGAATATTTTATGCCGAAATTTGTCGAAAAGGCTTGAAAATCGCACGGATTTGTGATATAATTATATTACATCTAACCCATTGTGCTTCAATTATACATCAATATCACCCGACATCAACCCAAAGCCCGATAATACAAGCGGTATAAGCCGTGCAGACTATCGGCTTGAGCATCATATCATATAAACAAACAAGAGCATTTTGCAATGCAATGACAAGGGGGACATTATGAGCAATTCAGACAAAAGGGAAAAAACTATATCCGCAACAAGCTACAAGCTGCTGAACAAGAGGAACATCATTGCTTTTATACTGTGTCTTGTCGGGGTCCTGATAAACTTCATCTTCGTCAAGATAGCTGCGGCGACAGGCGCTCCCATATACCTCGACACTGTGGGAACGATACTCGTCTCTGTTTTCGGAGGCGCTCTCCCGGGAATACTTGTCGGCTTCCTCACGAATGCTGTCAAGTGCATTTCCGACCCGTCCTCGCTATACTACGGCATACTGAATATCACGATAGCCATACTCGCAAGCCTCTTCGCAAAGCGCGGCTGGTTCAGGAAGCCGCTCAAATTCATTGCGGCTATCCTCATTTTCGCCGCCATAGGCGGAGGTCTCGGCACGATAATACCGTGGTGCCTTTCAGATGTCGGCTTCGAGACAGCGTCCCTCGGTGAAAAGCTCTACGATATGGGCGGATTCAGCGTAGAAGCCGCACAGCTTACGGCAAACATCATTATCGACCTTATCGACAAGACCATCTCCATGCTGATAGTCTTAGTCGTCAGCCTGCTTATCCCCGAGCACATAAAGAAAAAATTCAGCTTCTTCAGCTGGAAGCAGAACCCTCTCTCCGAGGAGGATTCCTCTGTCGTGCAGGAGAGCAAGTCCCGTCTTGTATCGCTCCAGACAAAGATACTTCTTCTGCTGACTGCCGCACTTTTCCTCGTTTCACTCGCTTCTACGGTAATCAGCTCGATACTGTACAGACGTGAGCTTATCGACGAATACTCGCGCACAGCTGACGGTATTGCGTCGCTCGCCTCAAAAATTGTTGACGGCAACTCAGTTGACGAATACATCGCAAGCGGCGGAAGCTCGCAGGAATACAAGGAAGTGAGCAGCCAGCTCTACGACATACTTCACAGCTCGGACGACATTGAATATATATATGTATATAAAATAGAAGAGGACGGCTGTCACGTTGTTTTCGACCTCGATACAGCAGGTCTGGCAGGCGATGACGTTGGCGATGTCATACCGTTTGACAAGTCCTTTGACCCGTATATAGACGACCTCCTTAACGGCAGAAAGATAGAGCCTATCGTCTCCAACGACACCTACGGGCATCTGCTCACTGTATATAAGCCGGTTTTCGACAGCAGCGGAAAATGCACCTGCTATGCGGCGGCTGACATCTCAATGAAGCGCATAAAGGATAACGAGCGCGGCTTCATTGTCGGCATAATATCGCTGTTCCTCAGCATTTTCATCGTCATTGTCGCTCTCGCTTGGCACCTCATTGAATATCACATTATCCTGCCTATCAACTCAATGTCGCTCAAGACGGGCACCTTTGCGTATAACTACATGAAGGACAACAAAAACAGCGTTGACGACATCAAGGCTCTTGATATCCAGACGGGCGATGAGATAGAAAACCTGTATCACGCTATCGTAAAGACCTCCGAGGACAGCGTCCGCTATGTTACGGACATAAAACAGAAAAACGAGACTATCTCACAGATGCAGCGCTCGCTTATCCTTGTCCTCGCGGATATGGTCGAAAACCGCGACAAGAACACGGGCGACCACATCAAAAAGACTGCCGTTTACACGGAGATAGTCATGAAGGAAATGCGGAAAAAGGGCTATTACAGCGACGTTCTCACAGACGACTTTATCGAGAACGTTGTAAGTGCCGCTCCTCTGCATGATATAGGCAAGATTAAGATTCCCGACGCTATACTCAATAAGCCGGGCAAGCTCACCGATGAGGAATTCGAGAAGATGAAGTATCACTCATTGGCCGGCGGAGAGATAATCGAGCGAGTTGCCGAGGAATTCACGGACTCCACCTACCTCAGCGTTGCGAAGTCCATCGCAGTTTATCACCACGAAAAATGGAACGGCAGGGGATACCCCTACGGCGTTTCTGGCGAGAATATTCCGCTCTCGGCGCGTATCATGGCTGTTGCGGACGTTTTCGACGCTCTTGTCTCGCGCAGATGCTATAAACCGCCGTTTACATTTGAGAAGGCTATGGATATAATCCGCGAGGGCGCGGGCGAACACTTCGACCCCAAGGTCGCTGACGCATTCCTCAGCGCCGCTGATGAGATCCGAAAAGTAGCCGAGGATTTCGACAGCAAAAGCGCTCAGCCCACTGAATAATGTATCTCTATCGAGGAAAACAAATCGGGGAAGTCTCTTTTCACAGAGGCTTCCCCGATAATTATTCATTATAATATGTACGAGAGAGCTCGTCACGTATCTCCTCGGTACGATACTGCTCCGATACTCACATAGCATTACGGTTTTCGAGTGCGCGGTAGAGAGTGACCTCGTCTGCGTACTCAAGGATACCGCCTACCGGCAGACCGAATGCGAGTCGTGTCACCTTGATACCGAGCGGTTTCAGCAGATTTGCGACATACATTGCCGTAGCATCGCCCTCGACCGTCGGGTTCGTCGCCATAATGACCTCTTCAACTCCGCCCTTCGCTATACGCGCAAGGAGCTCCTTTATTCTGAGCATATCGGGAGTAACATTATCCATAGGCGAGAGCAGTCCGTGGAGCACATGATAAACGCCGTTATACTCATTGGTACGCTCAAAGGCGGTAACGTCCTTCGGGCTCTCGACAACGCAGATAACGCTGTGGTCACGCTGTTCATCACTGCATATCGGACAGACCTCACGCTCGGTGAGATTCTGACAGCAGGAGCACTGTCTTACCTTTTTCTTTGCGTCAATGAGTGCCTGTGCGAAGTCCTCAACGTCCTTCTCGTTCATGGACATAACATGGTAAGCGAGCCTCTGTGCCGATTTCATGCCGATACCGGGCAGGGACGCGAATTTTTCCGCAAGTATGACAAGCGGAAGTGCATTGTGCTCAGCCATTATTTATCAGAAAAGTCCGGGGAGAGCAACTCCGCCTGTTATCTTGCTCATTTCAGTCTCAGTTGTGCTCTCAACATTTGCAACAGCCTCGTTGAATGCGCTGATGATAAGGTCCTGGAGCATTTCGATGTCGTCCTTATCTACGACCTCGGGCTTGAGTGTGAGCGACTTTATAGTCTTTTTGCCTGTTACGACCACTTCAACAGCTCCGCCGCCTGCAGTTGCACTGAAATCTCTCTGCTCGATGTCCTCCTGAAGCTCTGTGATCTGATCCTGCATTTTTCTTGCCTGATTGATCATCTGGTTCATATTCTGAGCGCCGCCGCCCATTCCCTTGGGTATTCTTGCTTTCATCTTAAATTCTCCTCATTATTTTTATTCTGTCGGACTCGTCAGAACGGGTCCTGATTATTATCAACAGCCGTTTCAATACCGCTGTCATTAGCTTTTTTTATCGCGCTCTCCGCGAGATTCTTCTGCTCCGTAACCGTAGTGGCACAGCGAGCCTTGATAATGAACCGCTGTCCGAGGACTCTGTCGATGACCTCCCCGAGCGATACCGCATTTTCCTTGACTCTGAAAAGCTCCATGAAGAACCTGTTCACTGCGGTTATGAACATGATATTGCCTGCCGTTGCCGCCGTTGAGCCGTCGAGACTTCCCGCGACCGCAGGGTTGACCTTTTCAAATTCCTTGAGGACTTCTCCCCATCTCTCGCAGTTTATAAGGTCCTCGGGCTTGAGCTTCCTTATGTCTACCGTGGGAACTAACCTCTCCTCAGTCGCAGGAGCGTCCGCTTCCATGACCTCGCGCTTTTCGGGCGGTGCAGAGGGGAGCGAACTTACGTTTTCAAGCTTGCTTTCCAGCTTTTTCAGCTTGTCATACAGCTCGGCTGTATCGGCAGTCTGCGGAGTTACATTATCGTGCGTCTCCGAGCACAGCCTTATGAGCGTCATTTCAAATTCGACGCGCTTGTTTATCACTCTTGCCATTCGCTCGCGGCACTGCTGGAGCACTTCAAGGCGGTGCATGACCGTTTCAAGCGGACTCTTTTCCGCAAGTGCCTTCAGCTTTTCGAGCTCGTCCGGCATACACACGATGAGCTTATCCGCTGTCTGAGGCGATACCTTGAGCAGCATGATATTTCTGAGCTGACCGATAAGCTCCTCGCAGAGCCTTGTGAGGTCCTTTGACATATCGTAAAGCTCGCCCGTCACCGAGAGCGCACCTGCAACGTCCGCGTCACAGACCGCGTCAAGCATATTATAGAGGTAATCCCTGCCTGCTATACCTGCGGCAGCCGAAACAGTCTCGGCATTCACGGTCTCTGCGCACACTGAGCACTGGTCGAGCAGTGACACAGCGTCACGCATTCCGCCGTCGGCAAGCTTTGCAATGAGAGCAGCACCGTCGTCGGTAAGGTCGATATCCTCCTGTGAAGCGATGTATTTGAGCCTTGCGGCGATGTCATCAGCCCTTATCCTGCGGAAATCATAGCGCTGACAGCGTGAGGCGATAGTCGCAGGGACCTTGTGTATCTCCGTGGTGGCAAGGATAAACTTTACATACGGAGGGGGCTCCTCCATGATTTTCAGCAGAGCATTGAACGCTCCTGCCGAGAGCATATGCACCTCGTCGATGATGTACACCTTATACGTGCACCTCTCAGGAGTGAAAACCGTACCGTCGCGGAGCTCGCGGATATTATCGACGCCGTTGTTTGAAGCCGCGTCTATCTCGACAATGTCTGTGAGAGCGCCGCTGTCGGCGTCCCTGCAGAGCTCGCATTCAAGGCAGGGGTTGCCGTCCTTCATATGAAGGCAGTTTACAGCCTTTGCGAGAATACGCGCACAGGTAGTCTTACCGGTTCCGCGCGAACCTGTAAACAGGTAGGCATGAGCTGTTTTGCCGTTCACTATCTGGTTTTTAAGGGTATCGGTGATATGCTGCTGAGAGATAACATCATCGAAGGTAAGAGGTCTCCATTTTCTGTAAAGAGCCTTATACACAGCGCTGCCTCCTTTTCACGCGGTTTGTGGTGGAGCAGTGCCGTGGGGATATATCCCCTGCAAAAGAAAATTCCGGAACATAGATGTGCAGGCTGGCTGCGGCACACAAAACGATCCGCTTAATGCTGCTCGGTCTCCCGCCTGACATGGTTCACGGGGTCTTGTTGCACAGGGCCCGCACATCTATATTTCGGAATCATAAATTAATAAATGAGCAGACACTTGCTCCTTTGGTATTATATCACAGTGAGATTATTTTGTCAAGGGTATCACATATATTTTCGATTTAACTAAATATATCGGTTGACAAATCGCTCCAAAGTGCTATAATTGTAGAAAAGCCAGCATATAAGGAGGTCACACTATGAAAAAGCTCAGTAAACTTATTGCCCTGCTCGCAGCAATGACATTCATGACAGGAGCATTTGCTTCATGCGGAGATATTGACGAAAACGGCGATGACGAGAGCCGCGGTCACTCCGTATCGGACGACGGGGAAGATGACGAAGATGATACGGACGAGGAAGATAACGACGACAAGGACGACGACGATAGCGGCAGCGATTACGCTGACGAAGACGAAAGCGACAGTACCGACAAGGATAAAGCTGATGAGAATGAGGACGACGACCGCAGAAGCCGACACAGAATGACTGACGGCGAGGAGGAAACGACCGCCGAAGAGCAGGAGGAAATAACTACGAAGAGCATCAGCTCCGATATGGCAGACAATTTCTTGGATCACATCGAGACAGTTACCGGTGACGACGGCAAAATTACAGGCATACCGCTTCAAATCGTAGATTACGGCACAGACGCAGACAATAAAGCGTCTGTATTGGTCATGTGGATCGACCTTATCGAGAACACCGATTATGTGTTCAACCATGAATACATCAAGCTCACCTTCAGGGTGGCTGAAGACGCTCCCGACGGCGATTATCCTTTGGATGTCAGCTTTGACTTCTCCAATGCTGAAGCCAAATATCCGAGCCTGCCCGAGAATACATATCCCGGTGTGATAAAGGTGAATAACGGCATGGCAGAGCATAGATCCATTATTGACGACGGTTTTGCCTGCTATGTTGACGACGCTGCGTGCAGTCAAGGAGAAACGGTCGATGTATATCTCTGCATGGAGAACAATCCCGGGATCGCTGCAATGAGCCATTTTGTGAAATATGATGCTGGGGCACTGGAGCTCCTGTCAGCCGAGCCCGTAGGTGAATTTGCCGATATTGCGGCTGATACAGCATCAAGAGCCACAGGCGGCGACAGGTGACAAGCCCCTCTTTTTCATATCAGCCGGATAAATTATTTATATATTTGTAAAAGCACTTGCAAAATTCCGAAAATAGTAGTATAATTAATAGTATTCTATATAATAGGGGATTATGGCTTTTGCCGCCCTGAATAAAGGAGGAACAACACTTGTCAAAGTCAAAAACCGCGGCTTCTAAGAAGAAGTCGGGGGCAAGAGGTACAAATAATTTCACCAAGCTCCCGAAAAGAAGTTCCGCGGAGCTTCTCAATGCGAGAAACAGGGGAAAGCTCAGCATCATTTCGCTTATCCCTGCATTTCTGATACCCGCGCTGCTGACGCTTGCGGCGTATGCGTTTTTCAAGGTCTATCCCTTCGGTGACCGCTCAGTCCTCACTCTCGACCTCAACGGACAGTATGTCTACTACTTCGAGGCGCTCAGAAAAGCCTTCTGGGGCGACGGCAGCATTTTCTACAACTGGAGCCGTAACCTCTCGGGCGGATTCATGGGCATAATCGGATACTATCTTGCAAGTCCGTTTACGCTTATCGTAATGCTCCTGCCAAAGAAAATGATGACGGAAAGCATCATGATAATGCAGATACTCAAGGTCGGCGCGGCAGGACTCACATTCAGTCTCTATGCACAGCGCTCGAAGAACGTGAAGGCTCTCCAGTCCATTCTCTTCTCGACGGGCTATGCTATGATGAGCTATGTCGCAATACAGCTCATCGACCCCATGTGGATAGACGGACCGATCTTCCTTCCGCTCATAATCCTCGGCGTTGAGTACCTCATCGACGACGGAAGAAAGCTCAACTACATAATCCCGCTCGCACTCATGTTCATTGCCAACTTCTACATCGGCTACATGGTCGCGATATTCGTTGCGATATACTTCGTTTACTACCTCTTCTTCGGCACAGGCCGCAAGTTCAAGGACTTCACGGAGTATATACAGACAGGTCTGCTCATGGTTGCGGCTACGGTCGTTGTAATGATGTGCAGTGCTATAATGATACTGCCCGTATACAATGCCCTCAAGCTCGGTAAGTTCAACTTCACCGACCCGGTCTACGACTGGAGCAAGCACCTCTTCAAGCTCCCCGAGCTCGTTGCAACGCTCATGCCTAACCAGTATTATTCCGTAAACGTAGACGAGGGAACAGGCTATTACGGTCGCCCCGAGATATACTGCGGAGTTCTCACCGTGGTCATGCTCCCGCTGTTCTATATGAACAAGAACATCAAGAGAAACCGCAAGATAGGCTATTCTCTCATGCTTTTCGTGATGTACCTGAGTATGTACGAAAAGCCGATAAACATGATGTGGCACGGCGGTCAGGACCCGAACTGGCTCCCCTACAGATATTCGTTCATCATTTCGTTCATTCTCGTTTCAATGGCTGCGGACTGCTTCGGAAACCTCGACGGCTATAAGCTCTCGCTGAAACAGGTCGTTGGTACATTTGCAGGCATTTTCGCGGCAGTATTCATATTTGCCGAGCTCATGCCCACCTACAAGTACAGTGACGCAAAGGGCTACAAGTACGCTGCTATATGGCCGTATACAGCCGAAACAGGAGAATACGCAAAGCAGGTGTTCCTCGGAACTCTCGCTATCGGTGTTCTGCTTGCCGCAGCTTATCTCGCTTTTGTATACAGCTATAACACCACCAAAAACAAGGGAGCAAGGACAACGCTCACTCTCATGGTCGCTTGTGTCGTATTCTTTGAGGCAGGCTATAATGCCTATGATACCTTCCGCAAGATAGACATGGAGGTAAGCTATCAGGACAGGATAACCTATGAGGAAATAATGAACTGTGACGCGGTAACAGACAAGCTCACCGAATATGATGACGGCTTCTACCGCTCTGAAAAGACCTATAACCGTATGGTCAACGACGATATCGCATACGGAATAAAGGGACTTTCTCACTCAAGCTCGGTAATGAACACCAAGATACTCAAGTTCCTTGAGGCAGCAGGATATTTCACACAGAGCTTTGAATCCAAGTATTTCAGCGGAAATACCATTTCCGACTCGCTCCTCGGAGTCAAGTATGTTATTGATTCTCCCGACGATACGACAAGAAAGAACATTCCTGTCAGCCCGTACTACACAAAGCTCTTCTCCTCATCATATAAGCATGAGAGCGCAGGACAGCTCAAGGATTACGGTATCGACTACTACGAGAACCCATATGCACTTTCTTTGGGCTATGCCGCAGATGACGATATTCTCAAGCTCGGCGCTCTCGGAAACGATAACCCCTTCAACAGCGTTAACAACTACCTCAGCTCACTTACGGGCAACACAGCGGATTATTCGGCTGACCCGATAGTCCCCAAGCAGTATTTCGTACAGTTCCTCTATGACGAAATAAAGTTCGACGAGGCACAGGTATATCAGCACACTTATACCGACCCCAACGGCACTCCCAACGACCCCACGGACGATATCCCGCAGAATTGCTATGAGGCTCTCGCAGGAAGCGGAAACAAGGACGTCAATGTCCACATAACCGCTCCCGTTGACGGCGACTACTACGTTCACGTATCGGCAAAGATAAGAAAGTCAGCAGGGCTTTACGTTTCAACCGAGAAGGACGAAAACGGCAACTTCATCAACCACCAGAGCCGAGGAATGTACTTCGATACAAACTCCGCTCCTATCGTGAGACTCGGAAACTTCACCGCAGGTCAGGAGATCGAGGTCAGATTTGCTATTCAGGCAACGGGTGAAGCGACCTATGACGGTCATGACGACTACATCATGACAAATGTCGGTGAGGGACAGGATTTCCAGTTTGCATACATTGATATGGACGCATTCTCACAGGATATCGCTACTCTTAATGTAAACCCGTGGGTGCTTGATACAGACAAGACAAATGACCGCTACCTTGAGGGCACGGTAAATATCGGTGAGGGACAGATATTCGCTACTTCTATCCCATACGAGCCCGGCTGGACGATCAAGGTAGACGGCAAGAAGGTAGACAGCCTTGTCGTTGAGACAAAAAATGAGGACGGCTCTACAACGCTCTCCAATAAGGAAGGCAGCGAGGGAGTTGTCGAGATACTCAACGCGATGATAGGCATAAAGCTTGCACCAGGCAAGCACACTATCACAATGAAGTATACTCCCCCCGGATTCAATACGGGCGTTGTAACGCTTATCCTCGGAATCGGCGTGCTCGTTTACTTCTTCATCTACGACAGAAAGCACAACAAGGTGCTCATCGAGAGACGCAAGGAGAAGGAACGCAAAAAGAACGGCGAGCCTGCCGATGAAACTCCCGAGAGCAGCGATACTATCGACGAGAACGGCGCTGCACCGCAGAAAACGAAGGTGCAGATAATCAAGTCGAAGGCGAAGGACACCATTAACGAGACTGTTGAGACTGACGCTCAGAAGGCTGCACGCGAAAGAGCAGAGGCTGAGGCTGAAAAGCTGAACGAGAAGAATCAGCAGCTTATCGAAAACGGCGAGAAGTTCATCGAGGGACTTGAAAAGACCGAGGAGAAGGCTGAAGAGGCTGTTGCCGAAGCCGAGGAAAAGCTCCCCGAGACCGTTAAGCCGAACAACAATAACAACACCAAAAAGAACAGCGGCGGCAAGAAAAAGCACAAGAAAAAGAAGTGATACAACGGCGGACAGTCCACGGTGACTGTCCGCTTTTTTGCGTATATGGAAGCTTTATGTATATTTTATCGAGGAATTTCTTCTGTGACAGAGGCTTTCCCCCGATAGATCCACGCAAAGCTACTGTGTTTGTGCCGCGGCAATTCCGTGTTTTTTTTTTTTTTTTATTTACAATTTGTTCATTGCAATTTTGTATAATCTATGGTATAATGATAAAGGTGGAGACTGTCTGTTTGGCAGTGTTCCGCTCTTACGGGATATATCAGACAAAAAGCACCTCTTTTTTGCTTTTAGCTCTACATATTCGGTACACATTTTATTACAGGAGGTGCAGTATGAAAACAGATTTAAACAAGCGTGTCATGAACAGATCACTTGACAAATTGGCACCAGAGAAAAAAGCACCAACATCGACATACATTATACTACTTGTTTCATATATAATTGCTGACATTGTTGTCAGCGTCACAGCAAACGCAAAGGGGAGCATCTCTCTTGCGGGAATGTCTATATCCATATACGCATTTGCAGGAGTTTTTTCATCAGTCGCTAACATCTGTGTCATATTGATGACAATATTCTGCGGCAAGAAGGGTTACATTACCTCGATGATAGTGCTGCTTGTACAGCTCCCGATAATACTTATGGGCGTTATCGGGCAGCACAATCTCAACAGTCTGCCGGGAGTTTTCGGCAACATACTTGCTGTCATAGCAATAACGGCTGTATTTTTGTACAACCAAAAGGTCAACCGCGCTCATAATGAGATAAGGCGGCAGGCGGTAACGGATACGCTGACGGGGCTGCCGAATATGTACGCAACATTCAGGCTCATAGGCGACCTGCTAAAGAGCGAGATACCGTTTGTGAATGTCACCATAAATATCAACGGCTTCAAGAGCCTGAACGAGACAATGGGCTATAACGCAGGAAATACTCTGCTGATAGAAGCTGCTAAGCGCCTGCGGGCGCTGTGTGAGAGCGGAGATACGGGTACCGTGGACTTTATCACTCACCTCAGCAGCGACGAATTTGCTCTCATAATCCGCGATTTCAAAAGCGAGGACGAAGCGCTCAACACCATAAAGATGTACGACGCTGCCCTCAACGAGAAGTTCACTATCGACGACTGCGACCTCTACATGACGGCAAGCTTCGGATATGTCTGCTGTCCGTCGGAGGCTGATAGTGTCGATAACGCCTGTGCTTATGCTACGGCGGCAATGCGCGAGGTCAAGAGGCATAACAGCAGCAACCATATCCTGCACTTCACTCCCGACCTCCTCAAAGAGAGCCATACCCTTGAGATCGAGGGCAAGATAAGAGCCGCTCTTGAAAATGACACGATATTCTTCAACCTACAGCCGCAGTTTTCCATATCTCATGAGCTTAGAGGCTTTGAGGCTCTCGCTCGTATGAAGGACGCTGACGGAAGCTTCATAAGCCCCGGGGAATTCATTCCCGTTGCGGAAAAGGTCGGACTTGTTGACAAGGTGGACGGCGCTGTTTTCAGAAAGGCTGCGATATTCCTCGGAGACCTCATGAAACGGACAGAGCTCGATATTATGCTCAGTGTCAATGTCTCGGTGCGTCACCTCATGAAGAATGATTTCATCGAGGAGGTGCGCGATGTCCTCAGAGACAGCGGTATTCCACCGAAAAATCTCGAAATAGAGATAACTGAGTCCATCATGATAGAGTCTGTTGACAGGGCGCTCCTGTGCATTCATGAGCTTGAAAACATGGGCGTCAAGATAGCGATCGACGATTTCGGTACAGGCTACTCGTCGCTGAGCTATCTGCACAGATTCCCCGCTAATCTGCTGAAAATAGACAAGTCCTTCATCGACGACATGAATTCGAGCAAGTCCTCGAAGGAATATGTTGCCGCTATCATCTCTATCGGTCACATCATGGGATTTGATGTCATATCCGAGGGTGTAGAGGAGGACGACCAGCTCGATACTCTGAGGGAGATAGGCTGCGATTTTATTCAGGGCTATATCTGGGGCAAGCCGCTCATGCCTGACGCTGCTGAGGAGCTTGTTATGAAGTGCAGCGAGCAGAAAAATGCGTGAATGCTATTATAAAGATAAAATACGGGCAAGGGACATTTAATTCCCCTGCCCGTTATTTCATTATCCGGGGTATCTTAGATCATCCATCAGTTTGCCGCACTGTCTGCAACGCTGTCAACACGCCATCTGCCCCTGGCATTGCGCTCGATATTGAAGGTAAGCTCGTGAGTCCTTCCGCTATCGTCGAGGCAGGTCCTCTTGGCAACTATCGTGCTGTCATCAAAGGAGACAACCGTTGCTTCCTTGTCATTATAGCTGTTCGTGTACTCTGTCTTTATAAGCTCTGCATCGTAGTAGAGCTGACCGTTGTACATTATGAAGCGCTGTTCGGGTGCTGTTGCTGTATCTGTATACTCATCACCGATATACTTATCAAACTCGGAGTCGAAGAGATTTTCGCTTACTGTATACATTGCAAACTCACGGAGCATATCGGTATCGCTGAAACGGTCGTCAGCCGCCTTGAAATAGGTCTTTCCGCCGAAGCTCATGCTGTCGGCTTCAACGCCTGTGCTCGTTACGTCAGCGTGGTATACGATGTGCATGAGCTCCATGTAGGAGTCGGTGAGCAGACCTGCTATCTCGGACGGATAGGTTATTTCACCGATATCTCCCGATTCATTGGTAAGACCTGCTGATGTCGCGGAGTGCGAGAGATTCTGTGCGCTTTCAAGTCTGTATGCCCCTGCTGCGCTGTCATATCTTGCCTTGAGGATTATTGTGAACAGCTCATTCGGAGCAGATCTGTCGTATGCGTAGATGTCGGCTGTGAATGAGGTGTCGTCGAAATATGTGAAGCTGATGCTGTCCTCAGCAAGAACCGTGCTGTTTATGCTCAAAGGAGCAATATCCTCGCTGTACGGCAGATAGTAGAGTGAGCCGTCGCCCGTCTGAATGAACATGGGCGGAGCATATGCAGAAATGCTGTCAACTGTCATGCCGTCGTATGCGTCGGGGATAACGGCTGTCAGCGGTCTGTTTTCGAGATATTCCGATGTGTAGAGGTCTGAGGCAAGCGCCATAACATCATCTGTGCTGCTGAACAGTCCGCCCGTATATCTGTAATATACATACGGGTCCATGTCCTCGCCAGCGAATGTAAAGGTGAGCGGATCGCTCGTGTCATAGCCGTTTGAATTGTATACCGCGTCGTAGAAGCTTACAAGTCCGTATGCAAGTGTAAGGGCAGTGCCTTCTCTCTCCTCATCTGAAAGAGATGTATCCGAGCTGCCGCCGTTATTCGCGGTGATGTCGGGGAGTATGCTGCTGTCGTCGGCTGTGGATTCATCTACCGATGATATGCGCCAGTCCTTGATGTCGTCAACATACCGGAATTCAAATCTCACCGTTGTAACAGGTGAATCCTCGTAGGTAGTCATTTTTCTGTCAACTGTGAAATAGGTGTCGGTAACGTTGGCAATGGTGAAGTCATCGTCAGTCCAAGCATAGAAGATAGGTGCGCTGTTTCCACTGTATCTTTCCACCGTTCTGTAGAGCTTTCCCTCTTCCTTGACCTCAATGAATGCTCTTGCAGATCTCACAATATAGCTGTTGTCGATGTAATCCTCGGTGAATACGCTCTTTTCAAGCTCCTCCACTTCTGAAAGGCTCGTGAAGCGTGTTCCTGTGTAGAGATAGTAGGGAACTACAATGTCCTCACCCGAATCAGTCTGGAAGGAGACG
Organism: uncultured Ruminococcus sp.; assembly: GCA_900319195.1. Lineage (GTDB taxonomy): Bacteria > Bacillota > Clostridia > Oscillospirales > Ruminococcaceae > Ruminococcus. The sequence goes on from ONNL01000123.1 coordinate 16,054, forward strand.
TCCTTTCTTGTGCCGAGGTCAACTTCCATGGAATTGAGGACATTGTTCTCATAGTCGAGCCACCTGTCAAGGACGGGTCTTGCAAAGTCCATGTAGTCGTCCATATCCTCTCCGCGCTGATCGGTGGAGGGCTCTGTTGCTTCGTTTTTTGAGCTTCTCGCGGAGGTACCCCTGCCTATGCGTGAGAAGCTGTGGTTCATTCTCATAACGCCGAATGCTCCGCTGCCGAGAATTGCAACTGAAGCGGCAACTGCTGCTACCTTCTTCCATACGGGTCTTGTGTAGTGCTCAACACCGCTTACCTCGTTGCTCTCGTGTTTTGCAGATACAGTGTCTATCCCGTCGTCATTGTTTATATTATACTTTCTTTCGCTCATGGAAAACATCCTCTCTTTTTCTTCGTCTGTAAGAACGGGATAGCTCTCAGCGATCTCGTTTATATCTTCTTCCTTCATATCCTCAAAAAGTTCGTCAAGATCCTTTTTCACGAATATCCCTCCTTCAAACGCTTATTCCTGCTTCAAGAAGCAGAGCCTTCAGCTTCTGTCTTGCACGGCTGCTTCGCTTCTGTACGGCTGCTGATGTCATGGCTACCTGTTTTCCTATTATCCTTAGCGGTACGGTTGTAGAAATACTGCTGAACGATTATAGTGGAATCCGGTTCACCGAGATCCTTTACTGCCTGCATGACTATCCTTCTGCGCTCATCTGATTCCGCTGCTTCGACAACATTCTCATCGGAGCGGAGCGGAGCAGCATTCTCATCATCAATTGATACTGCCGTGTCGCTGTGAACGGATAATCTGCGGTAGAAGCTTATTGCTGTACGTTTTGCTATTACGCTTATCAGACCCTTCAGCTCGCTTCCGCGTTCTGCGGAGGTATCGAGGGCTTTGTAGACGGCAGCAAATGAATCACTCACACATTCTTCAATATCCTCCCGGCTGCCGCATGAGCGCAGCTTATTGACTGCAACTGCATAGACATATCCGCAATACTCATCAAAGAGTGCGCGGTGCGCAGTCGGCTTGGAGCTTGCAGCAAGCGCGTAGAATTCACTGTCTGTCATCTCAATTCCCCCTGTAAGATTTTTGTCTGCGATCGCTTTCATTTTATACATTCGCAGCAAATGATGTTTTCCAGACACTATTTTACCACTTTTTTTGAAAAAATCAAGTTTATTCTGAAGTCTCCCCGAAAAACAGCCAAAAATTGCGGTTAAAAAAAATTTTTGTAACAAAAATGTAATTTGACATCACATTTCGGACGTGCTATACTATCATTGGTTCAGGCAGCATTCCGGTACAGCTCTCGTTTGTATCAGAATTCCCGATATATAGGCAAAAATAAACAATGAGGTGACATAATTGAAACAAAAAAGAATAGGAGCGGCAGTCCTCGCAGTGCTTATGTTCAGCCTTTGCGGCTGTCAGAAAACATCATCTGTCGAGAAGAGCTCCGAAAAGGAAAAGACAACGACAACATCAGCAGAAACAACAACAGATACTCAGTCCACAGAAGCGGCTGAAAACGGCTCCGACACGGAGACTTCTCCCTCGTCGTCTACAGCATGGTTCCAGAAGGGCGTTTACGAGGTAAGACACAACGGCGCAACGGAGGAATACTACATTTTCCACAGCGAGACAAGCGGAAGAACATCTGATACCGAGCTCGGAATTGGTGTTCCGTTCAACGCAGAGCAGTCCGAGAACAGCGTTATGTTCCACATGGCATCTGTCGATGATGATTCCGAGATGATGATGTCACGCGACGAAAGCGGCAACGCCGTCGGCACAATGAACGGCGATACATACACATTTATTTTCCACCCCGAGCTTGACCCCGATACATTCGCTATCAGCGGAGATATTATCGACCAGTACGCAGGCACATATTCCGACCCCAATTTTGGCATATGTGTAATGGATATTACAAACACAGGGGACGGTATGTACAGCGTACACATCCACCAGTCCTACAGCAACATGACAAAGGCTATCGACTGGGATTTCACGGGAGAGGTTGACGGCAGACAGGTGCTCAGCTATTCTGACTGCGTGAGAGTGAACTCCACCGAGCTTGAAAGCGGCGGTTACGACTCCACAACTGCATATCAGGGCGGCACAGGCTATATCCAGTTCACCGAGAATGACGGGATCGTCGGCATAACTTGGTCGGACGACCAGGACGACGCAGGCAGGGATATGTACTTTACAATGGGCGACCCCTCATATTCTGACGGCTCAGGCGCTCCCGAGCAAATATTCGGTACCTACTACGACGAGAGCGATGAGGGCATGGTGAGTGTCGCAGTCTCAGAAAATGCCGATTCTACCATTCATATCACAGTTGGATATGTTGACGGGGGACAGCTCTCCCATACAAGCGCGGCGACCTACGACGGTTATTACTCGGACAACATCTATTTCACGTCAAACGACGGCTGGACTACCAACAATTACGAGCTGACCTTCTTCGAGGACAGTATCCGCGTTGTTGCGACAGTTTCAGAAGGTGCTGACGACGTGATGTGGCATATTCCCGACTACGATAAGGTGCTGTGCAAAGGAGAGTAACGGGACGTGTCGGTATAGAACGTCATATATAGATTTGTATGAAATTATCGGGGAGGCTCTCTGGAACGAGGCTTCCCCGATTTTCTGTCTTGGAGGCTTTGCTTCAAATTTTTAAGGGATATAGCGCTTTGGAGTCTTTTAAGACCGCAAGTTTTTTAGCGCTATATCCCTTAAAAATTTCAAACTAAAGTTTTTGAAAGAGGGTACGGGGTGCTGTTGGCACAAAGCTTTCCTCTACGCTGCTAAAGCAGCTATGCCCCGATAGTAGTCTATCGGGGCATAGAGGAAGCTTAACAAAGTTTTCCCCCGAAAAATTCTCATCAAATCTTTTGTTCAGACGCTCTTGTCAGAGGCAAAGCTCTTCAAGCTCTTTGCGTTTTGTCTCAATTTCCGTTATAAGCAATTCGGTATCCTGCATATCGCCGCCGCGGAGCTTTTCTGTGAGTGTGAGGACAGGCTCATAGAGCGGCTTTAGGGAGAGATTCCCGAGAGCGCCCTTCAGACCGTGAGCCGCCTGAAATGCGGCTTCGCAGTCGCCTGCCGAAACAGCGTCATACAGAGCGGCAAACGTCTTATTCTGTGGGATAGTCCCAACGAGTCGGAGATAGAGCGATTCCTTTCCCGCACATCTTGCTATGCCCTCAGCGGTATCCGCTCCGAAGTCCTTGAGCTTATCAATTGTTACCATTCTCAGCAAGCTCCTTTCTTATATATTCGACGAACTGCTCGGCGGGGACAGGCTTTGCAAAGTAATAGCCCTGAATTATCTCATATCCCATATCCTTGAGCATGAGGTACTGGTCCTCTGTCTCAACGCCCTCTGCAACGAGCGGCACCTCGAGAAGCCGTCCTATATCCGAGACAATGTTCACCATTTTGAGCATTTTCTCGTTTTTGTACATTTCCTTTACAAAGAGCATATCGAGCTTCAATATGTCAAACGGCAGGGTCGCAATGGAATTGAGCGAGGAATAGCCGCTTCCGAAGTCGTCGATCTCTATCTTGAAGCCCTTTTCCCTGAGAGCGTTTATGCTCCTGAGATTCTGCTTGTTATCGCCGTTATATGCGGACTCGGTTATCTCGAGCAGCAGGTTTTTCGGGTCGATGCCGTTTTCCGAGGCGCAGTCCGCAATGACCTCGGGCAGCTCGGGGTCAAGCAGGTCGATACGCGAGATATTTACCGAAACAGAGAGGTCTATGCCGTACTCCTTTCGCCATGCGCTGAGCTGCTCGGCAGATTTTTTCCACACGAAGCGGTCGAGGAACCTGATAAGTCCGTTTTCCTCAAACAGCGGAATGAACACTCCCGGGGAGATGAAGCCTGCGTCGGGGTGAGTCCAGCGTACGAGAGCCTCGGCACTGACAAGGCGCGGTCTTTCGCCGCTTATGTTGTATTTCGGCTGATAGTAGACGGTGAACTGCTCCTCCTTTATCGCCCTGAACATATCATGCGCGAGCTTTTCGCGGAATAGCGAGAACTGCTCCGCCTCGCTGTCGTAGACCTTCGTGCTGTCCTTGTTCGAGTTACGGAGACTGTCGCAGACAGTCTTTGCGCGGTCGATACGCACATTTACGGATTCGTTCTTGTCCGTGACGGGATAGAAGCCTATACGCAGGCGGAGATTATTTATCCCGTTCGTATCGCGCATTCGCTGATATATGAGCGAGAGCAGGGCATTCGGGTCGTCAATATGCTCGATGTAGCAGACAAAGTAATCGGATTGCAGTCTGCCGACGATACCGTTGTAATGCCTTACGATATTTTTGAGCGCGTCCGCAAGAGCCTTCAATACGCGGTCGCCCTCGTCCCTGCCGTAGAGCTCGTTGTATATGTGGAATTTCTCGATGTTGATAACGACGGTATCTGTCAGGGTATCGGCAGAATAGCTGTCCATTTTCAGGCAATATTCCGCGAACATATTACTGCTGTATACCCCCGTAAGAATATCCCTCTCATAGCGCTTGATTATCTGCTTGTCCTCGGAAAGCTCTATCGAGCGGTCAACTCTTGCAATGACTATCTCGGGCATATCGAGCGGCTTATTGAGAAAATCGGCAGCTCCCATGTGGAGACTCTTGAGCTCATAGCTCTTTTCTGAGGTCAGCACGATAACGGGGATTCGCTTGTGCTCCTCATTCTGCTTCAGCTTTTCAAGGAATTCAAAGCCGTTCATATTCGGCATATTTATATCAAGGAGTATGAGTGATATAGGCTTCACGGACTTGTCAAGGAGCTCGAAAGCCTCCTCAGCGCTCTCTGCCTTTAAAACGTCATACTTCTCAGAGAGTATGCCCTCAAGTATTTCGCGGTTGACAATCTCGTCATCAACAGCCATGACAAGCTTTCTTATGTTGCTTATAACATTTTTGTTCTGTTCCATTTCGATTCCCCCTTATGTCAGATATTTTTCAAGCGTTCTGAACAGCAGTACCTCATCTATAGGCTTTGCGAGGTGAGCGTTCATTCCCGACTGAATGCATTTTTTGATGTCCTCCTCAAAGGCGTCCGCGGTCATTGCTATTATCGGTATCGTGCCTGCATCCTCACGGTCGAGAGCTCTTATCGCCTCAGCCGCCTCAAAGCCGTTCATATTCGGCATTCTGAGGTCCATGAGTATGCAGTCGTAGTAGCCGGCCTCGGAATCGGAGAATCTCTGTACAGCTACTCTTCCGTCCTCAGCCACCTCGGAGATGATACCCTTTTCTTCGAGGATAGCTCGCGCAATTTCGGCATTTATCTCGTAGTCCTCAGCAATGAGTATGCGCCTGCCTGCAAGACCGTCCGCAGTGTGAGCCTTTTCCGTTTCGTGTGCGGAGCTGTCCGCGTCCTTATCGGTATCAGTGAAAAACGGGAGCAGACCGTGATAGAGCGTGGACTTGAAGATAGGCTTTCCGATGAAGCCGTCAATGCCGCTCTCACGCGCTCTTTCCGCAACGTCGTTCCAGTCGTAAGCCGATATCAGAACTATCGGAGCTTCGGGAGCAGCAAGCTTCTTTATCCTACGTGCAGTTTCAATGCCGTCGATTCCCGTGAGACGAAGGTCAACGAGGAATAGCCCGTAGTCATTTTCCTTTGCAAGCTCTTCCGCACGGTAGCCGTCAAGACACCAATCCGCCTTGATCCCGAGCTCCTCGAGGAACCTTGTCACCGTCGTGCATATATCGGTGTTGTCGTCGATGACAAGCGCATTTGCCGCAGGGAGCTTCATGTCGCACTCGTCGGTCTCCGAGCGCTCAAGGTCGAGTATGACGTGGAAGGTCGTACCCTGTCCCTGTACGGAATCTACCTTTATTTCGCCATTCATAGCCTGAATGATGTAGTTCGTGATAGCAAGACCGAGTCCCGAGCCCTCTGCCTTGTGGACACGCTTGTTATCCTCACGCTCGAATGCGGTGAACAGCTTTTCCTTGAATTCATCACTCATGCCGATACCCGTATCGCTGACAATAAAGTGGGTGCGGACGTTCTTTTTGCTGTCGGACGGCTCCTGATAGAGCCTGAGTGTTATCCGTCCGCCCTCCTGCGTGAATTTTACGGCATTTCCGAGCAGATTTATGAGTATCTGATTTATGCGGACACCGTCGCAGAAAACATTTTCAGAGAGGATATTGTCTATCAGTATGTCAAAGCTCTGGTGCTTGCGGAGCGTCTGCGGTCGTATTATGCTGAGCATGGTCTGCATTGTCTCCCTGAGAGAGACGAGCTCTGTGCGGATAGTCATTTTTCCGCTTTCAATCTTGGACATATCGAGGATATCGTTGATGAGTCCGAGGAGCTGTTTTCCCGAATTTTCGATAGTTGTAAGGCAGTGCTGGACCTGCTTTTTGTCGTCGATGCTGTTCTTTGCGATTGAGGTCATTCCGATGATAGCGTTCATAGGTGTGCGGATATCGTGCGACATATTGGAGAGGAATTCGCTCTTTGCGCGGTTGGCATTTTCAGCCTGTGTGCGAGCGCTTTCCGCGGCAAGACGCGATTTTTCAGCCTGTGTCCTTGCGCTCTCCGCGGCGAGTATAGCCTTTTGGAGCTGCTGCGTATTCTTTTTCATGCGATTGAGGTAGGTCACGAATATCATCACCGACATGAGAAGTATCACGAGCATGGCGCACGATATGGAGATAGTCCTCGCGCGTGACATATTGCGTATCGCCTCATCAAGTCTGCCGTAGGGCATTATGGTAACAAGCGACCACGAGCTGTTAGGGAGCGGTGTTACGCATACCGAGCGGTTTTCGTCCACATTCAGAGCCCTGTCGGTGTACCGCACCTTCATGGTAAAGCGTTCTCTTTTTGCGATAGCCGCTTTCAGCTTGTCCACGGCTTCTGAGGCACTCATGTTGTCGGGTGAAGCGTGGAGCAGTATCTTCTCGAAGTATGTAGCCTCCGTATTTTCGACGCTTGAGATAAAGTAGGTACCGTCAGCATTGATAAACGAGGAATACACGAGACTGTTTGGGTTTTGGAGGTCAAGGTAGTTGAGGAATGAGATGAAGTCCTTGCAGAAGATACAGCCGATACTGGTATTGCCGTTATCCATTTTCACCTCAAGCGGAAGTCCGTATGTCACCATGACATCGTCCTTGACGTTTGACGTAGCCGATATCATGGTATCGCCTGCAAGCACGCCTTTTTTGAAATCGTCCTCGTTGTCGATAGTGCCTTTTTTCAAGTCATGACCGTGCTTTGAGAATATCTCCTGAATGTTCCCGTCGCTGTCATAAAGACCGATAAAGACAAAGCCCGACGGCTCACCGAGTCTCAGCAGCTCGGGCTGCTTTCGGCTCTCGGAGACCTCATTTACCGAGTCAACGATAGCCTGTGCTTCTTCGGTACGTATCCGGGTAATGGTCATGTAGTGGCTCGTTATCTGGTCTGCCATGCCCTTTACATAGGTATATCCGACCTCTTTGGTGTCCTTGTTGTTGGAATGGGAAATATACAGACCCAGTATGACAAATGTTGTGATTATAACTAAAAGTGACAGCGTTGTCCCGAGCAGTAAATGTTTTTTGAGCTGTTTCTGCCTTGCCTCCATATTGATCCCCCTTTTTGAAATCCATTACATCATTAGTGTTAATACTACATAGCAAGCCTCAGATCATTCTTTATGTTGGCTATAATTATACCACAGTTTCACCAAAAAACAAGTACAATATGTAAACAAATCGTTCTTTTTGAAGAAAAATGCAAAAAAAGGGAAGTCTCCTTTGCAGAGACCTCCCCGATAAACATTCATTTAATTGCCTTGTTGATGCTATGTGCCTTATTCCTTTATGTATGCCGCAGCTATCTCCGCTATGAAAGCTCTGTGATATGCGTCAGCGCCGTAGCACTGCTGATGTATCTCCTTGTCAATGAAGCCCTTCTCCTCCATATCGTAGGTATAGAGCTTTTTGCAGACGAGTACGAGCTCAGCCTGTGCAAAGGTAACTGTACCGTCTATCTCGGCGGGGACAAGTCCTGTTTCCTTTGCCTTGTCAACGTCCCTGCCTGAATGTGCGCCGCAGTATGCAAGAGCGCTTCTCATATCCTCACCGAAGAACGAAGCCGTAAAGGTGTCGTTATCCTCGACAAATCCGAGGGTATGGCGCGATGTCCTGATATAGCAGGTGAGAACATTCTTGTTCCAGAGCACACCGAGCTGACCCCATGAAGCTGTCATGGTGTTCCATTTTTCTGCATTGCCTGCCGTGAGAAGCATCCACTGCTTGCCTATCTTCTCAAAGGGACTGAACCTCTGCTCCGCAAAATTTACCTTTTTGAATGACATATGTATTCCTCCTCCGCGGAGCTCTGCCCCGCTTATGCTGATATTTTTTCAAGCTCCAACTTGTATCTCAGGCGGAGCTTATCTGTTATGAGTGCAATAAATTCGGAATTTGTCGGCTTGCCCTTGCACGTATCGACCGTATAGCCGAAAAATGCGTTGAGCGTATCGACATTTCCTCTGTTCCACGCTATCTCTATCGCATGGCGGATAGCTCGCTCCACACGCGATGAGGTGGTATTATATATCCCTGCAACTGTCGGATAAAGCAGCTTTGTGACGCTCTCAAGCAGGCTCTTGTCCCTTACGGAATAGAGGATAGCCGTCCTGAGATAGTGATAGCCCTTTATATGCGCAGGAACACCGAGCTGGTGGATTATGTCCGTTATGACGACCTCCATGTCGTCGCTGAAGCTGTCCGCTCTGTCACCGAGAGATGATACAACTGCATTGTAAAGGTCATCAGCTTCATATGGTCTGAGGAGCATTTTTGAAGCGCCGTTATCCATTACCTGTCTCTCGATGAACTCGTTGTCATATGCCGATGTTATGATGAATGCAGGCACCTTCACTCCCATTTCGCGCACCTTTTTCATCATCGTTACAACGTCGCCGTTCTGCACATTGATGTCCACGACAACTGCGTCGGGCGATTCCTTCTTTATCGAATCAATTATGACATTGCAGTCCTTGCGGCGAGTATATGCGTACATTCCTCTCTCACGAAGCTTATTGGCTGTGCTTATGCCTGTCTCCGCCGTGTCGTCACCGATAAGTACCTTTATCTTGTTGTTCATTTTTATTCCTCCGTTATCATTTACTTCTGTGTTCATCACACTGCTATAATATGATAACACACCACACCCGCGAGGTGCAACGGAGAATAATGGAACTTTTCGGAGATTACGCTCGGGAAAACTCCAAAAAAGTAGTCAGTGTTTTTTCTTGTCGGAATGCAGGTGCACTTTACCGAGAATATTTTCGGACATCGTGCGAACCTTTGTCCCGGGAGGGAACATTCTGTCTGCAAGACGGGAAAGAGCGTTTCCGCTGCTGTTGTGCTCGTAAATCGGCACAATTTCGGGTTCTGCGACAGATGATGCCCACTTTTTGAGTAATGTCGGTGAAAGCTGCTTTGAAAGGAGCTTTCTGTCAGCCTCTCCGCAGCATTTCCCGATAAATCTCAGCGGCAGTCCACAGCCTTCGCTGATGCCGTTCTCCGCTTTATCGCCAAAATATTCCTCGTATATAGCCGCAAAGCTTTCCGCACCCGACTTAGCGGCAGGGTTCTTTTCAAGAGCCTCGATAAGCTTTGCTTCAAGCTCACTGCGCTTTTCGCTCCCGTCCGTGAAGCCGAGCGCTCCGAGGACTACAAATCCCATCATGTCGGCATTTCCGCAGAAATCGCTCTGAAAGCTCTTGCTCTGCGGAACATCGAACGCCCACATCGCATACAGTCCGAATATCCGGCGCAGAGTGATATAACGGGGACTGTCATAGTCATACAGAGCCTCCTTCTCGCAGAAGCCGCGCACACGTCCCGTCTTTTCCATGCAGTCGGTAGGGGAGGGCAGGAGCAGTGCCTTTGCCCCGTTCATGACCGCAAACTGCACGTCAAACGTGACATCTCCGCCTATATGCAATAGCTGCGGCGCTTTGACTCCAGCTTTTTCAAGCGTAGGAGCTACCCAGCTGTTTGCATTTGCCTTCGGCTGTTCGCGCAGCATTACCAGTCCGTCGCACGAGCCGTAGCCGCACTTTTCAATGACCGCCTTTACGGTCTCCTCGGGATAGCAGGTGTCGGCAATTATGACCACTCTCTTGCCGCAGGATTTCGCCTCGCGGTAGAGCTCCTTTGCAAAGCCTCGGGGACAGCTGTATTCCACCTCGAGCTCCTGCTCCCTCTGCATGAGCTTTTCCGATATTTCCGCAGAAATATGCTCCTTGGATCTCAGCAGCTTGTAAATGTCCGCAAGTGTGACGCGCGTTATCAGTCCGCTCTTTTTCAGAGCCGCTTCCTCGGCGTTTTCTCTCATTGCCGAAAAGCTCTCGTCCCTGCCCGTAAGCTCCGTGAAATAGCTGTTCATGAGCAGATATATGTCGCTCTGCGCGGAGAGCGGCTTCACCGCAAGGACTCCGCAAAGCTTGAAGCTGACTGCTCGGCAATGGCTGTCGCGCACTGCTGTCAGCATTTTCTTTTTAAGCTCGATCTGCTCTGATGACAGAGCCCGTGTCAGACTGCCGCTCATGACTTATCCTCCTTGTCGGTAGATTTTTCGGTCGTGCTCTCTTCCGCGGAAACATCCTTCGCTGTCCCGAACATCTCGCTGTATTCGTCGAGAGTGAGAGCACCCTCGGAGTTATAGAGGTGAATGAGCGAGTCCGCGGAGGTGAATTCCTCGGAGAGCGCACCGTTTTCGTCTGTGATGTACTTGCTGTGCCACAGTCCGAAGAACGACCACACCGCATTATCGCGGAATGCCGAATCAACATCGGGTATGCTTCCGCACTCGCTTATCGCAATAAGCTTTCCCTCGCCCGAGAATTTGCTGAACGCAGCAAACTTCTCGCTGAACTTCGCACCGTAGTCCTTTTCGCCGTCGAGGTAGAGGTCGAGTGCGGCAATGTCATAGGTCGATGGGTCAACGATGGTGTCCTCGCTCTGTCCGTTCCAGACCCAGATGAGATTGTCGAGGTCATAGTATTCGGTAAGGCGCTTGTAGAGCAGGTCCCAGAGCCATTTGTAGCTCTCAGCACCGTCGGCTCCCCACCAGAACCAGCTTCCGCTTCCCTCGGGGAGCGGTCTCCACAGGACAGGAACCCCCTTGTTTTTCAGTGAGGTGAGCTGACCTGCCATGCTGTCTATGTCAAGAATGAGCCGATAGGTCTGCTCGGTTATCCTGCCCTCACTGTAAAAGGAGCGTATGGTCTGCTCGGAATGGAGCGCTATATCCACATTCGTGACAGCGTCCGCAAGCCTGAAATCCGTCTCGTCTGAGCGCGGAGAGCGTATGTCCCCCGGAGCACTCCAGTACCATGTAACTGCCGATATTCCGCCATTTCTGTACCAATCCGCACAGGAATCTATAAGCAGGAAGCTCTCGTCGTAGGACTCCTTCGGCACGTCAAGGCAGGTGCATCTCATGACGGGATACTTGCCGGTGGTGCTGTATATGAGGTCAGCCTCGGTATTGCCTATACCTGCGGCATACTGACCTGTGATGATGTATTTTCCGTAGCACTCCGAAAGGTTTTTCAGAAGCTCCCTTGCAGAATCGCCTGCATTTTCGTTGACAGGCTCGCCGCTGTTATCGTAGGTTATCTCCCTCAGCGACTCGTTGTCCTTCATGATGAGATAGTCAAGGCAGAGGTCACCGTCGGGGACAAATTCCACCTCTGACGCTCCCTTCGTGAAGAAAACCCCGCTGAGAGTGACCTGTGTGTACTTTCCGTCGGACGAGGTCTCAAACACCGTGAGCTCCTCGCCGTTGAGCTTTATCTTGCAGTTCACAGCCGCCTTTGACAGCACATTGAAGGAGATGTCGTAGTGCTGGCTGCTCGGCGCGTCAACATTGAACTTGACTCCGCTGCCGCCTGCAAAGCTCGTGACATAGCCGTCTCCGCTGTAGCCCTCGTTTGCGGTATCGAACTTTATGCCCTTGCCAAGCTCAGCATTTTCCGCCTCATATATGATACCCGTGTCCTTCTGCTCTATCTCGGGGTAAGTGACCGGAGCCTCCTCAAAGGTCGCGCTCGGAGGCGGAGCTGTTGCCGCTTCTGTTGTCTCGCCGTCCGCCTCAACTATGGGAACAGGCGGCATATCCACCACCTTCGGTTCCTTTTTCTTACAGCCGCTCACACCGCCGAAAAGCACCGCAGCAGCGACAGCAAAAGAAATTTTTCTTGATAGCTTCATCTTATCCTCCGAAAAGCGTCAGCACTTGACCGTGTAGCTCTTTCCCTTTTCCGTATCAAAAATTATAACACCGTCCTCAATGCGCGAGCCTACGGTATTTCCGCCGCTCACAATGCTTGCGACGCGGTTTGCTCTCACGCGGCATTCTCCGCCAAGGTCAGAGGTGATGACAGCACTTTTAAGTGCGCCGTTCTCCCAGTCGATGTCAACACCGAAGCCGCCCTTTGCCCTGAGTCCGAAAACGTGACCTGTTTCCCACTCCGCAGGGAGCGCAGGGAGCAGATTTATCTCGCCGCAGGTGCTCTGCATGAGTGCCTCGGCAATTGCCGCTGTTCCGCCGAAGTTTCCGTCTATCTGGAACGGCGGGTGCGAGTCGAGAAGATTCGGTGAGGTAGAGTTCGCAAGGAGCTTTTTCAGATTCTCATAGACCATGCGGTTATCGTAAAGACGAGCCCACATATTCGTTATCCATGCACAGCTCCAGCCCGTATGTCCGCCGCCGTGAATGAGACGGCGCACAAGAGTCGCCCTTGCCGCGTCCGCAAGCTTCGGAGTCTTTACGGGGGTGATCAGCTCCGCAGGGTGAAGCGCGAAAAGCTGGGAAATGTGGCGGTGGCCTATCTCGACCTCGTCGTAATCGACTGCCCATTCCTTTATCTGTCCGTACTTGCCAACCTCGGGCTGAGGTATCTTCTTCAGCATTTTCCTGAGCTTATTGCAGAATGTCTTATCCCTGCCGAGTATCTGTGCCGCCTCGATAACGTCGTTGAACAGCACAGTGATTATCTCGGAATCCATTGTCGGTCCGACGCAGAGGCTTCCCTTTACGCCCTTCTCGGTCATGTATGTATTCTCGGGCGATACGCTCGGACTTGTAACGAGCTGACCATTCTCATTTTCAATGAGGAACTCGGTGAAGAACTCCGCCGCTCCCTTGAGGATATGGTAATACTTTTCGAGGAACTCTGTATCGTGAGTGTACTGATAGTGCTCGAAGATGTGGAGTGAGAGCCATGCGCCGCCTGTCTGCCAGATAGTTGCAGGCACCCAGAGGTCCTGCGGAGCGGTATCGCCCCATATATCCGTGTTGTGGTGGCAGACGAAGCCCTTGTTTATGCCGTACATCTCCTTTGCGGTAATGCGCCCGTTTTTATAGACGCGCTCAAGGAGGTCAAACAGCGGAAGGTGACACTCGGGGAGATTGCAGCTCTCGGCGCACCAGTAGTTCATCTCCGTGTTGATGTTCACAGTGTATCTGCTGCCCCATGCAGGCCACATATCCTGATTCCAGATGCCCTGAAGATTTGCAGGCTGAGTGCCGGGACGGCTGCATGAAATGAGCAGATAGCGTCCGAAGTTGAAGTAAAGCTCAACGAGCTTGTTGTCATTGATAAGGCGCTCGCACTCCTTGTTGTCGAGCTCGTTTCCTCTGAGGCGCTGAATGCGCTCACTCGTATCGAGCCTGTCAAGGTTTTCGCGGCTGTTGTCCTCTATGCTGAGCTCAACGCGGTCGAAGAGCTCCCTGTAATCGTTGATATGGCGGTAGCGGAGCTCGTCATATTCGCACTTCATAGCCATTTCAGCGTCCACCTGTGCGGACTCCTCATAGCAGCTTCCGTAAAAGCTCGTGCGAACAGCAAGTATCAGCATCGCCTCGTCAGCATTCTCAACACGGAGCGTTCCGCCGACAGTCCTTACACTTCCGCCCTTTGCGACAGCTCCGAGAGCAGCGGCGAAGAATATACCGTCACGGCTTCCCGTGCCGCCCGTATAGAGTATCATGTTCTTCTCACAGGGACGATTCTCGTCATAGTAGTCGTCACGTCCGTCAATGCCGCAGTCAAAGCTGAGTGCCCCCTGAACGTCCGCAGAGATGTGCACGACCATTACCTCATCGGGGGCCGATACAAAGACCTCTCTTGTGAAGTTCACTCCGCCCGAAGCAAACGATACCGAAGCAATAGCGTCCGCAAGCTCGAGGGTACGTGAATAGTCGCTCACCCTGCCGCCGAGCTTCATATCAATATTGAGGTTGCCGAGGGGCATATAATGGCGGCTGTTAGGAGAAACTCCCTGCATTTTCTCAAATGCGACCTTTTCAGCCTGCGGTATGTCGCCCTCCCTGAGCAGTTCGCGCACCTCCGCGAGACCCTCCTTTGCGTCGGGATTTATACGGTGCCTGAGTCCTCCCGACCATACCGAATCCTCGTTGAGCTGGATAAGCTCCTTATCCGTCCTGCCGTAGACCATGCCGCCTATCCTGCCGTTTCCGACGGGAAGCGCCCAGTTGAAATCCTCGGCGGGTGAGCTGTATTTGAGTAAGGTTTCTGTATTCATATATCTGCTCCTAATCACGCTATTTTTCTTTATAGGTATTTAAAGTTTCAGGTGGTATCTGCTATGAGCGGCGTTCGCATTTGCCTATTATACCACAAGCCCTCAGTCTGTAAAGGCTAAAGCAAGCGCAGCCACAGGCTGCGGTCTTGACAGACTATCGTGTTTGTGAGGGTGGGCAAATACGCAAACGCCAACCCGAGACGACCACCTTAAAAGTTATTCGCCCTTCTTTATACATCAGACAATTTTAATCACATATATAATTCATTATAACACAGTTGCCCGATTTTTGCAAACCGTATACATGATTCTGAAACAATTTATAAATATCATTCCTCGCTGTCGGAGCTATTTGGACAATGTCACAACGAAATTCAGAAGAGTCCCTTCACGTCGTCAAAATCGAGCGACGGCTGGAGCGCAAGATTTATCCCGAAGCCGATAAGCTGTGAAGCACGCTCAATGAGACGGTCAATGTCACGCGGTGTGACTATCATATTCGGCAGGCGGCTGTCGGGCTTTTCGCCCGTGAGATTCTGCACTATCGTGTGCATATCGACGACAGTAGGCACACCCACGGCTATCACGGGGACTCCGCATACCGCCTCGGAGAGCTCCCTGCGAGAGTTTGAAACGCCGCTGCCCGGGGAGATCCCCGAGTCCGAGAGCTGTATCGTAGTCCCGAGACGGCTTATATCCGAGCAGGCGAGCGCGTCTGTCACTATTATCGCAGAAGGCTTCAATTCGGCAGCTATCGCTCGGACTATCTCCGCGGACTCTATCCCCGTCTGCCCGAGGACTCCGCCTGCAAATGCGCTCACACGTCTGAGCGAGGTGAGGAATTTTTCCTCCTCCGCATCAAGCTCGTCACGCAGGTGCCGCGTCGCAAGCACCTTTGAGACCACGCGCGGTCCGAGCGCGTCAGGCGTAATATCGCTGTTTCCGAGCCCTGCAACGAGAATGTCTCCCTCGGGCACAAATGCTCCTATCTCACGGGAGAGCTCCTCCGCCATGCCCTCGTAGTCGTCTGAGAAGCGGCTGAGGTCCGAGGATTCAAGCGTCACATACCGTCCGCGGCGCTTGCCTATGGTGTCCGTGAAGCTGTCGTCGTCAATGACTATCTCAGTTATCTCAAAATACTCGCCGCGCTTGTGAAGATGTACGCCGTCGGGCAGGTTTTCGGGAGTTATACTCTCAACGGCAAGGTCTGTCCTGAATCCCATAATACTCCTTTCATTGTGCAAAATGCGCTAAAATGTGGAAAATAAAGCGCTATAATACTTTTAAATTGCCTATTGAAAACTACGGCATAAAATGATATAATTAATAATGTCTCAGTAGGTATGGTGTGCGTTGCACCTGCCGACACATTTTATGTGTATTATCTGTAAAGACAGGCGGATTATTCGTCTGCAAATTTTAAGGAGGTGTAACAAAATGCCAAACATCAAATCTGCAAAGAAGAGAGTAAAGACAAACACAACAAAAGCTGCTGCTAACAAGGCAAGAAAATCAAACCTCAAGACAGTCATCAAGGCTGCTAACGCTGCTTGCGAGAGCGGTGCTGCTAACAAGCAGGAGGCAATAAAGGTTGCTATCAAGAAGGTTGATCAGGCTTGCGCTAAGGGTCTTATGCACAAGAACGCTGCTGCAAGAAAGAAGTCACAGCTTGCTAAGAAGCTCAATGCTGCACAGTAATTGCTTTTGTTTTTGATAAAGCAAATTTTTCCCCCGAGTTTTCTCGGGGGATTTTTGTTTCGGTACTCGACTTTTTTGAATAAAGTGATATAATATAAGTATAGGGAACTGCGGCAAGCGGTTTTTCCAAAATGTTTGGTTGAAAATTAACCGCCGCTCAGGAAAAGTTCGGCGGTTAATTTCTTTTTATGTAGGAAAAAGTCCCCATTTTCATGGGGACTTTCGCTTTTTATATATCCTTTATATCTGCGTGGTGTGCCTGAAGTGACTTTACTCCGAAGTGGTTATTCTGCTTGATAGCCTTGATACCCTCGGCGCTTGCCTTTGCAGCAGCCATTGTCGTGATATAGGGAACCCTGTTCTTTATCGCTGCCTTACGGATATAGCTGTCGTCGTGGATACTCGATTTGCCTGCGGGAGTATTGATAATGAGCTGAATATCGCCGTTTGCGATCCAGTCTGCAATATTCGGTCTGCCCTCGTAGATCTTGAATATCTTCTCAGCAGGGATACCTGCGTCACGAATCATCTCAAAGCTCTTGCCCGTAGCAATGATCTTGAAGCCGAGCTCGTTGAATGCCTTTGCTATCTCGATAAGCTCGGGCTTGTCTCTGTCGCATACGCTGAGAAGGACTGTGCCCTCCTGAGGAAGTCTTGTCTGAGTAGCCTCCTGAGCCTTGTAATATGCCTCGCCGAAGCAGGGTGAGATTCCGAGAACTTCACCCGTTGAACGCATCTCAGGTCCAAGGAGAGGATCGACCTCGGGGAACATATTGAACGGAAATACAGCTTCCTTTACGCCGTAGTGATTTATCTGCTTGTCCTTGAGTGCAGGTACGGGCGAAGGCTTGCCTGTGAGTGAGGATGTGATTATCTCGGTAGCTATCCTTACCATGTTTATCGAGCATACCTTTGATACGAGCGGTACTGTTCTTGAAGCACGCGGATTAGCCTCGATAACGTATACCTTTCCGTCCTCGATAGCGTACTGCATATTCATGAGTCCGCATACGTTCATCTCAACAGCTATCTTCTTTGTATAATCCTTGATAGTAGCTATCTGCTCCTGTGTGAGATTCTTAGACGGGATTATGCAAGCCGAGTCGCCCGAGTGTATGCCTGCGAGCTCGATATGCTCCATAACAGCAGGAACAAAGCAGTTTGTACCGTCCGAGATAGCGTCAGCCTCGCACTCTGTTGCGTGGTGGAGGAAGCGGTCGATGAGGATAGGTCTGTCGGGAGTTACGCCAACAGCCGCCGACATATATACCTTGAGCATTTCGTCATCGTGAACGACTTCCATTCCGCGTCCGCCGAGTACATACGAGGGACGTACCATTACAGGATAGCCTATCTTATGAGCAACATCAAGAGCCTCGTCAACATTGACTGCCATTCCTGCCTCGGGCATAGGAATTTCAAGCTTCTTCATCATTGCGCGGAAGTGGTCGCGGTCTTCTGCAAGGTCGATAGTCTCGGGAGTTGTACCGAGTATATTTACGCCGTTCTTCTTGAGCTCGCCTGCAAGGTTGAGCGGAGTCTGTCCGCCGAACTGAGCGATAACACCGACGGGTTTTTCCTTCTCATGAATGCTGAGAACGTCCTCGAGGGTGAGCGGCTCAAAATAGAGCTTGTCAGATGTGTCATAGTCTGTTGAAACAGTCTCGGGGTTGCAGTTTACGATAATTGACTCGAAGCCGAGCTTTTTAAGTGCAAGTGCCGCATGAACACAGCAGTAGTCGAATTCGATACCATGACCGATTCTGTTAGGACCTCCGCCGAGTATCATTATCTTCGGCTTATCGGTGCTTACGGGGCTCTTGTCCTCGTCAAGATGATA
>ONNL01000116.1 GCA_900319195.1 uncultured Ruminococcus sp.
CATGGAGCATTTGCAGTTTTACCGCGTCGGGTCTGAGTCGGGCGGCTTCACGCGCAGTCTCAAGCATGGTCTCGGGACTCTCGGTCGGGAGCCCGTTTATTATGTGCAGACACGTCCTGATACTGCGCTCTTTCAGTCTGAGGTATCCGCTGACAAAATCACTGTGAGTACAGCAGCGGTTTATAAGGCACAGCGTATCCTCATTGCTTGTCTGCATTCCGAGCTCAACGGTGAGATGAGTCCGCTCGTTTATCTCGGAAAGAAGGTCGAGGACATCGTCGGGGAGACAATCGGCTCTTGTACCGATAGAAATGCCGATAATATGCTCGTGCGAGAGTGCCGCCTCATACAGCTCTCTTAACCTTTCAGCCGTCGCATAGGTGTTGGTATTTGCCTGAAAATACGCTATTGCTGAGAAGTCCTCCCCTGTCTTGCGGCTAATCCGCTCACATTCACGGTCGAGCTGAGATGTTATATCAAGCGTACCGTCGGTAAAATAGCCGCTCCCGCCGTCGCAGAAGATACAGCCGCCCCTTCCCTTTGTCCCGTCAATATTCGGACAGGTGAAGCCGCAGTCCAGAACAGCCTTGTAAATCCTGCTCCCGTAAACAGTACGGTTGTAGTAGTTCAGCGTATGATAGCGCTTATTGTCAAGGGAATACACAAAGGGACTGCTGTTCATCAGACTGCTCCTCTCATTTTATTTGTTGTAAACACTATGAAGAATGACCACACTTCTGTCGCAAAGCCTGAGCTTGTTCCAATCGCACCACAGTGTAGAATACCGTTCGTCGTCCTGCTCGGCAAACTCCACTCCCGTATAGAAAGCCACCTTCCACGACATATCGTGAGGGAGCGGCGGAAGCTCGGTCACAAGCGGCTCCCAGTAGGCATTTATGCCGATGTATACGAAGTCGTTTTTACCGTCCTCCGTTTTGCCTGCGTACATGACACCGATAAGGTGCGTATCATCATTGGATTCCGAATTATAGGGAGTACCGTTGTGCACAGATATCGAGGTATATCCCTCCGGAACAGCTCCGTCCTTTCTTACACAGGGGTGCTGAGTCCTGAACCGGCTCAGTGCACTCACCATGTCATGCACCTCTGAATACTTCTCAAGCCTTGACCAGTCGAGCCATGATGTGATATTGTCCTGACAGTAGGGATTGTTATTGCCGAACTGCGTATTGCAGAACTCGTCACCCTGATAGAACATCAGCGCTCCGCGCGAACAGAACAGCACCGAGAAGGCATTCTTTATCAGACGGATACGAAGTCCGTTTATTGCAGGGTCGTCAGTATCGCCCTCAACACCGCAGTTCCACGAATTATTGTTGTTGTCACCGTCGGTATTGTTCCAGCCGTTTTTCTCATTATGCTTGGTATTATAGGAATACAGGTCATACAGCGTGAAGCCGTCGTGACAGGTAAGGAAGTTGACCGAGGAATTATTTGCATGAGCACCGTAGCCGTAGAGATCGGGAGAGCCGATTATTCGCTGTATAGCCTTATCAGCCATGCCGCAGTCGCCCTTCAGGAAGCACCGCAGGTCGTCACGGTAACGCCCGTTCCACTCTGCCCAGCGGTGATACGACGGGAACGAGCCCACCTGATAAAGTCCGCCTGCGTCCCATGCCTCTGCGATAAGTGTGACATTCGAGAGGATAGGGTCGTATACAAGGTGCTTCAGAAGCGGCGGATTCGGGAGCGGCGAGCCGTCACGGTCTCTGCCGAGAATAGAGGCAAGGTCAAAGCGGAAGCCGTCCACGCGGTAGTTTATTACCCAGTGACGCAGACAGTCTATCAAAAAGCGCTGTACTACGGGATGATTGCAGTTCACGGTATTTCCACAGCCTGAGAAATTCTGATACTTGCCGTCGGGAGTGAGAAGATAGAAAACGCTGTTGTCTATGCCCTTGAATGAGAATGCAGGTCCCCTGTCGTCGCCCTCGGACGTGTGATTGAACACAACATCGAGAAACACCTGCATACCGTTCTTTTTAAGCTCGCGGATAAGAGTTTTCAGCTCGTCGCCCTCGTGATTGTTCTCACGGGTCGAGGCATAGCTCGTATTGGGAGCAAAAAATGCAGTGGTATTATATCCCCAGTAGTTGATGAGCGTTTCACCGTCAACGACTCGCGGATCCTCCATTTCGTCGAACTCAAACACAGGCATGAGCTCAACTGTGTTTACTCCGAGCTGTTTGAGATAGGGTATCTTCTCAATAAGTCCCTTGAAAGTACCGGGGAACTCTGTCCCCGAGGATCTGTCCTTCGTAAAGCCGCGAACGTGAAGCTCATAGATAACGAGGTCGGAAAACGGTATACGCGGCGAATTTATAGCCATCCAGTCAAAATTCTCGACAGTAACACGCCCGTGATAAACTCCGTCGCCTGCTGTACTCTTTGAACCCCATGTGCTTTGTCCCGTAACAGCCTTTGCATACGGGTCGAGGATATTGCGGTCCTTATCAAAGATAAGTCCCCTCTTTTTGTCGTAAGGTCCGTCCATACGGTAGCAGTATTCAAATTCGCGTATGTCAAGTCCGAATATCATTATCGACCAAGTATCACCGATACGGTAGGAATCGGGTATCGGAATAACAGCGAAGGGCTCTGTTTCGTAGCGTCCGAAGAGGACGACCGAACAGCTTGTGGCATTCCACGAGTGTATTGTGAAGTTTATTGCATCATCTATTGCCATTGCTCCGTCCATGGTATAAAGTCCCGGACGGACATAGTAGCCGTTTATTTTGTCTATTGGTACGAGCTTATTGCTTTTTAGAAACATATCTGCTGAATTCATAGTCGTTCTCCTTTCGTGAATGCACATGACCACACAAAAAAGCACAATATCCCACGTAGAGATACTGTGCCCCAAACAATGCAACCGGCTGACATTTTACAGTCCCTGTGGCTTTGCGTCATATGCTTTCGCATATTTTGCCCATATATATACTTTTTATGATTTCCATTTACTATATCCTATTATATTATAGCATTTTTCGGCGGAAAAGTCAACAATTTTTGATGAATTTTCGTAAAATAACAGCATATCACAGCTCCGAAAAATGCTTTTCAAGCACCTTAAGCTCCTTTGAAGTGAAATCCGAACGCACATCATGACCGATAACGGCTGACATTTCATCAAAGAACACCTCGAGCTTTTCGTTTCCGCTCATATGCAAGGAATTTCTCTTTTGCATCATCTTCGTGCAGTGCCATACGGCTCATTTCCTGTATGTCGGCAAGCACTGTATCTTCAAGAAGATACTGCTTTATGAAGTGTGTAGAGCATACATCACCGCCACAGCGACTATGCAGACCACAGGTGTATGCAGGCTTACAGCCTTTTGCACCGTTATGCTGTCGCATCTTAGAGCCACAGCTATCGCAATAAAGAAAACCCGAAAGCGGCGCCGTAGTGCCTTTGCGGTCACGCTTGCCACGGCTCACGGACTTATCGACCTCACGGCACTTGTCCCAAAGCTCCTGCGTGATTTGGAGCTATGCGACTTTTTCTCTGTCTCTCACACGGCTCTGATGATATTCTACTGGGCTGCGGCGCAGTTGTCGTGCTGGAAGTACGGCAGTCTGATGAAAGTATCTCAATCGGCTCTCACTGAGACGATTTTTGAATGTCGATATTCTTATCGTTACGTTCAAATTTTCGTCGTAACTTGCGAGCTGACGATAACGCTTTTCTGCATTATAACCGAGAGATTTAAGACATCCTTATAGAAATCAGAAAACAATTATGAATTCTATTTTTGCTTTTTGTACAATTCACCGCATCATAACCTTGAATACACAATAGAGTTCGGACTATTCAGAAAATGACAATCAAATATGAGCATAAGCAACATCTGAAAATGTGCAGACTTCAAAAAATGTGCGAATTTCACAAAAGATATTGACATTTAAAAAATGTAGTGATATAATTACAATAATTATATTGTTTTCAAGGAGGAAACCATGAGATTAAAACAACGAATAGGGTCTTTGGCGACAGCTTTTTTGACTGCTTTCACTTGCTTTTTAGGCGGGCAATTGGGAGCAGCAACACACATGAACCCGATCACAGCTTCGGCAGCATCCGCCGATTATCCGGCACAGCTTGTCAGGATCAGCACAGCGGATAACAGCAAGAATCTGAACATTACCGGATTCTCCGACAATTCGTCCTGCAATGTCTGGACTACGAACGGCGAACAGAATGAGAACTGGCGATTCGATTATGTCGGAACGAACAGCAATGGCAGCTTTTACAAGATCACAAATATGGGGACAGGCAGATTGCTGACCCCAAAGGGCTACAACACAGCAAGTGATACCCCTTGTGTGATCTACGGCAGTGAAAGTCATACCTCTCAGCACTGGTATGTGATTCCTGTATCGAAAGACAACTACGGAAATGATCTGTACTACAAGATCGTGAACTATGACGCGCCCGATATGGCTGTGACATATCATTCTACTGACGGAACGATCTCACTCTCCGCATACAATGGTTCAGAGTCGCAAAAATGGCTGATCAATACTGCCGGTTTGCAGGGATTTGCCGGTTACGCAAAGGATATGTCGGACAATCCGAAAGCATCTGACATCGGCGGATTGCTGGGTGAAACAGTTGAAGTTTCCACCTTTGATGAGCTGAAGGCAGCTTGTACGGCTGCTGAACCGAAAACCATTATCATCACAAGCGATATTTCCGGAAAAAACGGTTCAGATAATTACGAGATCTCAACCGGCTATGACGGCGGACAGCGTTACTACTGCCGTGACAATTACATCTACTTGCAGCCGAACAAAACGATCATCGGCAGCTATTCCGCCCACAATCTTTATAACGTCTATTTCAGAACATATAACGAGACCTACGGACCGGGACATGATATCATCATACGCAATATCGATTGTACACATGATACGGAGCTGAATACAGATAATATCTGGGAGTTCGCCTATGGCTGGAATTTCTGGATTGATCACTGTGATCTCGAAGGTCACAAGGAGATTGAAACTTCCTCATTAGGCTCTGATGATTGGGATAAATTTTTGAACTTTAAGGGCACAACAGATTTTGCAACGGTATCTGATTGTACATTCGGACATCATGAGTACGGTGTTCTGATGGGCTATCCCACAGATACGCAGGAAATCTATGACACCTATCATGGCACACCCTGTATCACGCTGGCAGATAACTATTATAATGATACGATCACCCGTGCGCCCGGACTGATGCGATACGGATACTTCCATTCATTGAACAACTATGTTGTAAATTTTGATATGGGTTATACGATCTATACGGCGAGCAATCTGTATTCGGAAAGTAATTATTTTGATGCAGGGACCGGAAAGGGTTCTGTTGTGAATGATACTGTATCGAGCAGTGATATTTCAGCGACATACCCCGGAAAATACACGGACTCCGGTTCAGTGCTTGTGAATCAGAAATTCAACTTTACGCTGGAAGCGAAAACAGCATCTCCGTGTACATGGAGACCTTCTGAAAATTACGCATACACAGCCAAAACCGCAGATGAGGCAAAAGCATACTGCTTGAAAAATGCGGGTTCTCAGTCCTCAAAGGATGCAATGACCTATGCTGCTTTCCGTTCGGAGGGTGTTCCCTCGGCAGGATATGTTACAAAGCCTGATGCAGATGCCAAGCCGGATTTCGTGACCGGCGATGTGAATGCAGACGGAGCGTTTAATGTATCTGATGTTGTTGCACTGCAAAAATGGCTGCTTGCTGTTCCGGATGCAACATTAAAAAACTGGAAAGCAGGAGATCTGTGCGAAGATGATATTATCAATGTATTTGATCTATGCCTGATGAGAAGATTATTGATAACTTCTAATCTGGAGACAGATCCTTCAACAGAGCAAACATATATCTATGAACCGGCAGATTTCAAGTTCTCGGGTAATGTTTATCTTGTAGGTGATTCTACCGTATGTGATTACGATGAAAACTATAGCATTCCGTACAATCGTTATGGCTGGGGCATGAAGCTTGCAGAACAGTTTAACGGTGTTACCGTGCATAATCTTGCGCTTGCCGGAAGAAGCTCCAGAAGTTTCCTGGAAGAGCAGAATTATCAGACACTTTGCAAGGATCTCAGCGCTGGTGATTACTTGTTTATCCAGTTCGGGCACAACGATGAAAAGACGGACGAAACACTATATCCCGGTCTCGGAACCTATGCAGGACTTGATATGAGTACGCTTGACAACAGCGGAAAAAACAGCAATAATCAGTATTCCTTTGAGTGGATGATATTGAATAAATATGTCAAGGTCGCACAGGAAAAAGGCGCTGTCCCTGTAATCATTACTCCGATCACAAGACGAGGAACGGACGGCACTGCAAACTACGCTGCGCATACTGCATATCAGCAGGGCTTGATTGAACTTGGCAAACAAAACAATGTTGCAGTGCTTGACATGACGACCCTCACAACAAATCTGTACACAAATCTCTACAACTACGGCGGCGCAGAAGAAACCGCAAAGATGCACTGCTATGCCGATACTGAGCAAACGACGATCGATAACACGCATCTCAGCAATGCAGGAGCGTATAAAATTGCGAATATGATCGCAAATGAAACGAAGAAGTATAATCTACAAATCAGTGGCTATATTAAACAATAGTATAGCGACTTTAGAGCTTGCATTCATTTTCTAAAACTGCACAATCGAATATCCCCATAAGCAGTAAAGCGGTCAACTCCGTTTTACTGCTTTTTTAATGCGCAATGTCGAACGGAAAACTCCAATGGCGCACTCAACTTCTTGCGCTCTGTCAATTGAAATTGAGGTTTCGGGCGCGCTATAATTATATTAGCTGCACGATAAAGCGTATGCTGACTGCTGTGCTTGTCGGAAAACCAATCACTTACAAACAGACAGCGGAATAGCTGTCGGAAAGGACAACAAGTGAATAAAACATCTGCCGTAGAAAAGAGAGAGAAGGCGGCCCCGCTATGTTGCTGACGGCATCAGGGTGAGGGTAA
Organism: uncultured Ruminococcus sp.; assembly: GCA_900319195.1. GTDB lineage: Bacteria > Bacillota > Clostridia > Oscillospirales > Ruminococcaceae > Ruminococcus. The sequence goes on from ONNL01000116.1 coordinate 7,032, forward strand.
CTTATCCCGATTCCGTTCCTGAAGCTGTCAGGCAGCAGAAGATCAACAAGATGTACGATATTCTTGTCGGTGCAGAGCGCCGCAAAGATACACAGAAAACAAGTGCATAACCGGACATAACGCCTAAAAGAGAGAAAACCTATTGCAATGGGCGGTCCGGTGCGCTATAATAATAAGTGCAAAACCGACCGTCCAATTGCAAACAGTAATTGGAGGTCAACAATGAAAAGAACAATGACAACAAACAACGGGATTACGGCGATCTATGTCCGCCGTAGTGTAAGCGATAAGGACAAGGGTAACAATTCTCTGTCCATCGCAGCACAGAAGGAGGAATGTGTAAAATTCGTCGGGAGCGACGATTACAGGATATATTGTGACGATGGCAAGAGCGGCAAGGATGTTCAGCACCGTCCAGCCTTTCAGCAGATGATGCAGGATGCCCGTGAGGGACTTATCTCTCGCATTGTGGTTAAGAAGTATGACCGTTTCAGCAGAAATATGCGTGAGTATCTCAACATCACGGATGAGCTGGACAAGTACGGCGTGACCGTCTATTCGCTCTCTGAGCCGTTCAATACGGAGACCAAAGAGGGACGAATGATGCGTAACAATCTGCTGAATTTTGCAGAATTTGAGCGTGAGACGATCGCAGCCCGTGTCGCTGATGCCTTTAACACAAAAGCAAGAGAAACAGGCTTCTATCAGGGCGGCAAGGTACAGTTCGGATACGCTCC
>ONNL01000145.1 GCA_900319195.1 uncultured Ruminococcus sp.
AGCTATGCACTGTATCTGTGTCGTCAAACTGCCTTACCGGGCGAAAGTCCGCCTGCGACAGTTTTCCTAACATCTACAGCACCTATCTGATTATTCCTTAACCAAACAGGTTTTTAAAGGCACCCTATAATGAATATCTGGAGAGATGATACATGAACAGAACAGCACTCATAACAGGCGGCACAGGCGGTATCGGGCAGGCTCTATGCCGCGAATTTTCGGCAGAGGGATACCGTGTCATATTCAACTACGCACACTCAGACGAAAAGGCTCGGGAGCTCTCCCGTGAGACAGGCGCAGAGGCGGCAAGATTTGACGTCGGGGACGCGGCGGCTGTGAAGTCGGCAGTTGAGCAGATACTTACGGACTACGGTCACATCGACCTGCTCATAAACAACGCAGGCATTTCCGAGATAGACCTCTTTACCCATATCCCGCAGGAGAAGTCCGCGGCGATTATGCAGACAAATCTCATAGGAGCAATGAACTGCGCCCGTGCCGTACTGCCGTCCATGATAAGCAGAAAATCGGGAAATATCATCAACGTCTCGTCCATGTGGGGACAGTGCGGAGCCTCCTGCGAGGTCGATTACTCCGCTTCAAAGGCAGGCATTATCGGCTTCACAAAGGCACTTGCAAAGGAGGTCGCACCCTCCGCGGTAAGAGTCAACTGCATAGCTCCCGGGTTCATCATGACCGATATGAACGCACGATTCACTCCCGAGGAGCTCGACGGTATACGTGAGGAAATTCCGCTCGGTATCTTCGGTCAGCCTCACCATGTAGCCGACTGTGCGGCATTTCTCGCGTCTGAAAAATCAGAATACATCACAGGACAGGTCATCGCTGTCAACGGGGGCATGGTGATATAATGTGCAATTTCGGGGAAGTCTCTGAGCAGAGCCTTCCCCGATTTTCTGTCTGAGCGTCAGCTTCAAAATGGCAAAAAAAGAAAACCTTTCCTCAGAAAGGTTTTCCCAGATAAATGTACATCAGCAAATACGCGGTAACAGCTCACCTGTTGGCTGAGGGAGAAGAGTCTGTGCACCGATAGCCGTAGTCATTACCACTCTGCCTGCATTCTCGGAAGTTACCTCTCCGATGACAGCGGCATTCTCCGAATTTTTGCACTTTCTGAGTGCCGCAACTATATCCTCCGCCTTTTCCTTGGGAGCGAATATGACAAGTCGTCCCTCACACGCAAGGTAGAGCGGCTCAAGTCCGAGCATTCCGCAGACGCCCCTTACAGCGTCGTCAACGGGTATCTTCTCCTGGTCAAGACGAATGCCGACATTGCTCTGTCCTGCTATCTCATAGAGGACTGTACCTACTCCGCCGCGAGTTGCGTCGCGTATTACGTGGATATCGTCCGTAACGTCGTACATTGCCTTAACATTCGCCCATAGCGGAGCGCAGTCACTTGAAACGTCCGCGTCGATACCGTACTCGTCACGAGCGACAAGTATCGTACAGCCGTGACGACCTACATCTCCCGTAACTATAACCGCGTCACCGGGCTTTGCAAAAGCTCCCGAGGTGTGAGCGCAGTCCATTATCCTGCCGATACCAGTAGTCGTAATGAATATCTTATCGACCTGTCCCTTGCCTGCGACCTTTGTATCGCCTGCCGCAATGACAACTCCTGCCTCCTTTGCGGTCTTTTCCATTGCCGCCGCTATCTCCTCGAGCTTATCCATCGGGAAGCCCTCCTCGATAACGAATGAACAGGTAAGATACTCGGGCTTTGCACCCATACATGAGAGGTCGTTGACAGTTCCGCAGATGCTCAGCTTGCCGATATTTCCGCCGTTGAACTCAAACGGTGATACGATGAAGCCGTCAGTCGTGAACGCTATCCTGCCCTTTTCCACCTCAAGCACTGCCGCGTCGTCAGCAGTGAGGTCGGGGTTTGCAAAATGTGCCTTGAAAACTCTGTCTATAAGCTCCGATGTCTGCTTTCCGCCTGCACCATGAGCAAGTGTAACTACATTATCCATTTAATTATCTCCTTTTATGATATTTCCGCCGCCGTACTGATAATAGGCGGAGCACGCTCCCTCATTCGATACCATGCACGCTCCTACGGGGTGCTCAGGTGTGCAGACCTTGCCGAAGACCTTGCAGTCCGAGGGTTTGCACTTGCCTTGGAGCACCTCCCCGCAGCGGCAGGCAGGATTTGCCCTTCCCGTAACCGCAGGCAGTGCGAACTTCTTTCTCGCGTCAAAATCTGCGTACTCCTCGCGGAGTGCCATTCCCGACATTTTGATGACCCCGAGACCTCTCCACTCGCTGTCGCAGGGAGTCATGACCTCTGCCATGAGCTTCTGTGCAGGGATATTTCCCTCAGCCTTTACGACTCTCGGGTAGCAGTTTTCAAAGAACGGCTCGCCCGTTTTTGACTTCTCAATGGTGACAGCAAGTGCCGTCATGAGCTCGTTTGCCGTAAAGCCTGCAACAACTCCCGAAACTCCGAGCTCCTTCATCTCCTCGCAAATCGCCGTGCCCGTTATCGCGTTTACGTGTCCCGGGTAGAGAAAAGCGTCAGCACTTCCCATGAGTGCACGGTATGCGTTGGGCATGGTCTTGTTTGCCGTGAGTATCGAGAAATTACTGAGCCCAAGCTTCTTCGCTCTTTTGACCGCAAGACACGCGGACGGAGTTGTCGTTTCAAAGCCTACCGCAAGGAAAACCACCTGCTTGTCCCTTTCCTGCGAAGCTATATCCACAGCGTCGAGCGGCGAATAAACGGGTCTTATGTCTGCTCCCTTGCTCCTTGCACCTGCAAGGCTCATTTCCGTACCGGGAACTCTTATGAGGTCCCCGAAGGTGCAGACTACCGCTCCCTTTTCAAGTGCGAGCATTACCGCCTCGTCGATGTATCCGACGGGAGTAACGCAAACGGGACATCCGGGTCCCGAGATAAGCTCAACGTCCTCGGGCAGCAGCGAGCGTATACCGAGCCTGAATATCTCATGTGTATGAGTGCCGCAGACCTCCATGATACGCAGATGCCGTCCGCTGTAGCCCGTTATTATCTCACGGGCATTTTCAATTATTTCCGTCATATCCCCTTCATTACCTCCGCCGCTTCGTTTTCATCATCGTCTGTTATCTTCGCAATGGCAACTCCTGCGTGTACCATTACATAATCGCCTGGTTCAAGGTCGTCGATGAGGTCGGCAGAGACATTTCTCTTTGCTCCGCCTGCCTCTATGACAGCTGTTCCCTCTTCAACACTTACTACCTTTGCGGATAATCCTACGCACATATTATTACCTCCTGGATCATTATCTGTTTATATTATGAAGTCCCCATGCCGCCTGTCCGAGAGCTATGCCCCCGTCATTTGTCGGTATAAGGCTGTGAATGAGCACTTTCAATCCGCGGCGCTCAAGCCGCTTTTTTGTCATGTCGAGCAGAAGCGTATTCTGGAAAACTCCTCCGCTCAGAGCACACGTCACGATGCCGCTGCGCTGCGATAATTCGGCACACGCCTCCTCTATCATGTCGGCAAGCACCGCATGGAAGCTGTACGCGAGCCTGCCCCTGTCTGCTCCCTCGGCAAAGCTCTCGGCAATTGAACGCGCAAGCCTGTCGGTGCGAAGCCTTATCATGCCGTCGTCAAACAGCATATCCGTCATTTTTTCATACTCGGAGCTGTGCTCGGCATACCGCTGTGCCTCGAACATCAGCGCCACTGAAGCCTCGCCCTCGAAGGTCGAGCTGCGCCTTATCCCGAGTATCGCAGAAACCGCGTCAAACAGCCTTCCTGCGCTCGTCGAGCCTATGCTGTTGACCCTGTGCTCCGCCATTGCCGCGAGCATTTTGTACTCCTTCCCGGAGCATATCCCGAGCCTGCCGCAAAGCTCATCTCCGCCGCTGCCCGAGTCCCTGAGTATCGACGCGGCTATCCTCCAGCCCTCCCTTGAGGAGAGGTCGCCGCCCGACTGTATGAACGGCATTACACTCGCATGGCGCTCAAAGCCGCTGTAATCAGCAAGCAGTATCTCGCCGCCCCATATCGTGCCGTCGGTGCCGTAGCCCGTGCCGTCAAAGGAAACGCCGATAACTCGGTCACTGTGATCGTTTTCAGCCATGCACGACAGAATGTGTGCATAGTGGTGCTGTATCTTCTTCACAGGCAGTCCGAGCTCCTCAGCGACCGCCGTTGTATTGTACTTCGGGTGCATATCGCAGACCACAAGCTCGGGCGACGCTTCAAGCAGAGTCTCCATTCGCACGATAGATTCGCGCAGAGCATTGACCGTTCGTATATCAGCCATGTCCCCGACATACGACGACGGATAGGCAAGGCTGTCACGGGCAATGCAGAAGGTATTTTTCAGCTCGCCGCCGACCGCAAGGACAGTCCCCTTCATTTCGCCCGAAAGCATTACAGGCAGCGGAGCATACCCCCTTGAACGTCTTATCATATACGGCTTGTCGTCGTAGAAGTCCATTACCGAGTCGTCGGAGCGTATGCGTATCTTTCTGTCATGCGAGAGGATAAGGTCACAGAATCCCGATATTTCGGCAACTGCGTCCTCGTCGCTCCTGCATATCGGCGCCCCCGAGACATTGCCGCTCGTCATAACAAGGCAATCGGGCACTTCAATGCCGTCGTCGTAGTCGAAAAGCAGCATCTGCACAGGCGCATACGGCAGCATTACTCCGACATTCACGTTATCGGGAGCGACCGCTTCGCACAGCCGTCCGCCGTCCCTCTTTTTCAGCAGGAGTATCGGCTTCTGATGTCCGCAGATCATCTTCTTCTGCTCGGGACTGAATGTGCATTCACGGCTGACGGTCTCAATATCCCTCATCATCACCGCAAACGGCTTCATTGGGCGATTTTTGAGCATTCTAAGCCTGTTCACCACACTCTCGTCGGTAGCGTCGCAGCACAGGTGGAATCCGCCTATGCCCTTGACCGCAATGACCTTTCCCTCCGAGATCGCCCTCCGTGCAGCTGTTATCGCCTCACGTCCGCGAAGCTCGGTGCCTATCACATAGACCTCGGGACCGCATTCGTTGCAGCACACAGGCTGTGCGTCATAGCGGCGCGTCTCAGCGTGGGTGTACTCGTACTCACACTTCGGACACATCGGGAATTCTCCCATACTTGTGCGCTCGCGGTCATACGGCATGGAATCAAGTATCGTGAGCCGCGGACCGCAGTTTGTGCAGTTGATGAACGGGTGCAGATAGCGGCGGTCGTTTTTTTCGAACAGCTCCCGTCGGCACTCGTCACAGGTGGCAATGTCGGGAGAAACGAAGATGTCGCCGTATTCCTTTTCGCTCTCGATTATCTGAAAATCGGCAAACTCGGGCTCGTCAGCATGGCTGCGTATCGTCTCAAGAATGACCGACCTCACGGGCGGCTTTTCCCTGAGCGCAGTCAGCAGTCCACCAAGAGCCTCGTCACTGCACTGCGCGTGTATCTCGACATATGAGCCTTTATTGGCAACAGTGCCGCGGATACCGAGCTCGCAGCAGGTGCGGCTGACAAACGGTCGGAAGCCGACTCCCTGCACGATGCCATAAACTCTTATAATTTCCGTTTTCATGGCGCTTCACCGCTCTCCCAGAGCTGTCCCGAAACGGCAAAGTGCGGAAGCTCAATGAGCTCACCGCCGAA
>ONNL01000118.1 GCA_900319195.1 uncultured Ruminococcus sp.
CAGCACAGCACAGCACAGCACAGCACAGCACAGCACAGCACAGCACAGCACAGCACAGCACAGCACAGCATATCTGTGTCTATTGTCGTGCCCGAAAATATATAAATAAAGCCATTTACAGGTATACTCCCATTCGCTGAGTATGCTGGTAAATGGCTTTTACTATATCCGAAATTTGAATTAAGGGGAGAAATATCATGGCAGTTTTTAAGTGTAAAATGTGAGGCGGTCAGCTTGAGATCACCGAGGGTTTGACCGTCTGCGAGTGCGAATATTGCGGCACGCAGCAGACTTTGCCGAAATCAGACAATGAACAGGCTCTCAACATGATCAACCGTGCCAATCATTTCCGCCAGCAGTGCGAATTTGACAAGGCAGCGGAGGTCTATGAGAAACTCATTGCGCAGAATGACAGCGATGCCGAGCTGTACTGGTCGCTTGCGCTCTGCCGCTACGGTATCGAGTACGTTGACGATCCGCTCACGCACAAGAAGATCGCAACCTGTCACCGTACGCAATTCAAGTCGATTCTCGATGATGCGGATTATCTGGCAGCTTTGGAGCGTGCCGACTTCATGCAGAAGCCCGTATATGAAGCTGAGGCGAAGTACATCGACACGATCCAGAAGGGCATTCTCGAAATTTCCAACAAGGAAGAACCGTTCGATGTGTTCATCTGCTACAAGGAATCGGACGAAAACGGCAGGCGCACACAGGACAGCGTGCTTGCGCAGGAGCTGTATTATCAGCTGACACAGGAGGGCTTCAAGGTCTTTTTCAGCCGTATTACGCTGGAGGACAAGCTCGGCACAAAGTACGAGCCGTACATTTTCGCCGCCCTGAACAGTGCAAAGGTCATGGTGGTTGTCGGCACGAAGCCTGAATATTTCAATGCAGTATGGGTGCGCAACGAATGGAGCCGTTATCTCATGCTCATGCAGGAAGACAGGTCACGGACGCTGATTCCTGCGTACAAGGACATGGATCCATATGACCTTCCAGACGCACTGTCGATGTTTCAGGCACAGGATATGTCCAAGCTGGGCTTTATGCAAGATCTGATTCGTGGAATCCGTAAAATCGTCAAGGCGGACGAGCCGAAGCCGCAGGTCGTTCAGCAGACGGTCGTGCAGAATGTCGGCAATACACAGACAGCGCCTCTGTTAAAGCGCATCAAACTGTTTTTGGAGGACGGCGACTGGAACAGTGCAAATGACTACTGCAACCGAGTGCTTGACCTCGACCCGGAGTGTGCGCAGGCGTATTTCTATCTGTTGATGACAAAGCTGAATGTCCGTTCTATGCAGGAATATGAAGCGGCGGAGTTGCCAAAAGGCATTTCCGATGATGAATACTACAAGAAGGCTTGCCGCTTCGCAGATGTTGATTTTAAAGCACGTTTGGAAAATCTGAATAAACAGACGATATACAACTTTGCAGACAATTTGTTCAAAAAGACAAGGTCGGATACTGATTATAAAAAAGCAGGTGCAATATTTGATTTGCTCGGTGACTTTGGTGACTCGTCCGAAAGAGCAACTGAGTGCAGGGAAAAGGCTGAATTTGCCCATAAAGAAAATGACTATATGAGAGCGAGATCTTTAGCCAAAAATGACACGATAGACGATTTGAAAAAGGCAATTAATTTGCTTGGCACCATAAAGAATCACAAAGACAGCGCTCAGCTCATAGAAAAATACAAGGCGCGTATAGAGGAAATAAAGGCGGAGGAGCTTGCCAGAGAACAGGAGCGCCAGCGTCAGGAAGAAGCAAGGCAAAGGGAGATCGCAAGACAGAAAAGAAGAAAAAAGATTATAGCTATTGTATGTGCGGCAGTTGTTGTGATCGGAATTGTTGGAATCAATGTACGCAAGCCTATTCTGTATAAGAGCGCAGTGAGCGCATTCAACTCGGCAGATTATGAAACCGCATATGATAAATTCAGCCAAATCAAGGACTACAAAGATGCAAATGAGTATCTTGCAAAGCCGGAAATCATAGCAGGAGCAGATGTAGGAGACATTGTCACATTCGGCAGCTACACATGGTATGTGATCAATAAGACAGATGACGGCTGCACATTGTTAAGTGAAAAATGCATAACGGAAAGAGCATACAATACCGAACGGAAAGATATAACATGGGAGAAATGTACTCTTCGGTCATGGATGAATAATGACTTCTACAACGAGTTCAGCGATGAAGAAAAAGCTATGATAGAGAAAACGCATAACAGTAATCCCGATAACAGTGAATACAATACAGACGGCGGCAGTGATACCGATGATTATATTTATCTTTTAAGCCTTGACGAAGCAGAGAATGTAAGTGAAGATATAAGAGCCGAAGGCTCTTGGTGGTGGCTGCGGTCGCCCGGCATCTATTCTGACTATGCGGCGGTCGTCAGTGATGGCGGCGACGTCTATACGCGTGGTTACAGTGTAGATATTGAGGCTGGTGTCCGTCCCGCTTTAAATCTTAAATGGTGATTATATAAGAAAACCAAGAAAATCAGATAATATTAGAGTCATTTCCATAGCATTTTTCGTAGGTGTCGTATTTATTATTATTCCACTTATCTGCGAAATCTGTAAAACCATTGATCGAGATTTAATTAATATAACTGAATAGTTTCACTATCATGGCGCTGGCTTCAGGTGCCAGTCGGGGCAACTCGGTGCAGGTTCAAGTCCTGTTATCCGCACCAGCGAAAAGCCGACAAGGTAATAAACCTTGTCGGCTTTTATTATTCGGGTCTTATTGCACAAACAGTTACAGCAAGAATATAGGGCGAATCTATAACGGCTAAGAGAAAAAAACTGCTTTACAAAATGCGGCTCTGGTGTTAGAATATCATTATAACATATCAAACATATGTGTATACTATAATATGCTGACGGAGGCGGATATAATGATAAATAACATAGAGACAAAATGCCTGCACCTCGATGGCGAGGACAGGACAGCAAATTTCGGGGCAGTAAGCTACCCGATATTTCAGACGGCTACCTATGCACATTCGGCGGTCGGGTGCAGTACAGGCTACGACTACTCGCGCCTGCAAAATCCCACTCGTGAACACCTCGAAAAAGTAGTGGCACAGCTTGAGGGCGGAACAAGTGCCTTTGCCCTTTCAAGCGGAATGGCTGCGATAGCTCTGCTGTTTGAGATATTCAAGCCCGGGGACCACATCATTGCCGACAGCGACCTCTACGGCGGAAGCATACGTCTGTTTGACAATGTCTCAAAGAAAAACGGGCTGGAGTTCACTTCGGTGAACTGCTGGTGTGACGACATAGAGCGATGTATCAAGCCGAATACAAAGGCGATATACATTGAGACTCCCACGAATCCGATGATGAACGTGACGGACATTGCCGCAGTATCTCGGATAGCAAAAAAGCATGGACTGCTGCTTATCGTGGACAATACATTCCTGTCGCCGTATTTTCAGAATCCGCTGGCTCTCGGTGCTGACGTCGTGATACACAGCGGAACGAAATTCCTCGGCGGTCACAATGACACGCTCGCAGGCTTTGTTGTCACAAATAACAGGGAGATCGAGGAGAAGCTGCTGTTCCTCATAAAGACCGTAGGTTCGGGACTTTCTCCGTTTGACAGTTGGCTGATATTAAGAGGGATAAAGACTCTCGGCGTGAGAATGGAGAGGGCACAGCAGAATGCCATTGAAATTGCAAAATGGCTAAGCGCAAACAAGCACGTCACAAGGGTCATCTACCCGGGACTGCCCGAGCACCCGGGATATAATACAATGAAAAAACAGGCTCGCGGATTTGGTGCAATGCTGACATTCAAAGTTGAGAGCCGTGAGCTCGCTCTCTCGATACTCAAAAATGTACGGATAATTCGATTTGCGGAGAGCCTCGGCGGTGTTGAAACTCTGATAACCTATCCCACAACTCAGACACACGCCGATGTTCCGTCCGAGATACGCGAGAAGAATGGCATAACAGATACAACGCTTCGGCTGTCGGTCGGAATTGAAAATGTAAACGATCTGATAGCCGACCTTGAAAACGCATTCAACGGAGGTGAAGATAATGCCTGAGAGGAATCTTGATTTTGATACAGTGATAAACAGGAAGAATACCGACTGCCTGAAATATGATTTCGCAGTCCGCAGAGGTCTCCCCGAGGACGTGCTTCCGCTGTGGATAGCCGATATGGACTTCCGCACCTCATCTTATATAGAGGACGCTTTGACAGACCGCGCAAAGCACGGCGTATTCGGATACAGCGAGGTGAAAACCCCGTATTTCAGTGCAGTGCATGACTGGCTGAAGATACATCACGGCTGGGAAACGCAGGAGAAGTGGCTCGTCAAAACTCCGGGAGTCGTTTTCGCACTGGCAATGGCTGTCAAGGCTTTTACAAAGAAGGGCGACGGAGTCCTCATACAGCAGCCTGTCTACTATCCCTTCTCGGAGGTGATCGAGGACAACGGCAGAAGGATAGTCAGCAACGACCTTGTCTACGGCGACGACGACCGCTATCACATCGACATCGTGGACTTCGAGCAGAAGATAGTTGACAATGACATAAAGCTGTTTCTGCTCTGCAATCCGCATAATCCCGGGGGACGTGTGTGGACCGTCAGCGAATTGCAGCAAATGGGGAACATCTGCGTGAAGCACGGCGTAACTGTGGTGAGCGACGAGATACACGAGGACTTCGTTTTTGAGGGTCGCCACACGGTCTTTGCGAGCATATGCAGGGAATTTGAGGATATAAGCATCACCTGCACAGCGCCGAGCAAGACCTTTAACCTCGCAAGTATGCTCATCTCGAATATATTTATCCCGAATACGAAGCTGAGAAGAAAATTCCGAAAGCAGAAAGACGCTTCGGGGATAAGTCAGCTCAGTGTGCTCGGTCTCACGGCTTGTCAGACGGCATACGAAAAGGGTGATGAGTGGTACAGAGCCATGAAGAGCTATGTGCGTGAGAATATCGAGTTCACGCGGCAGTACATTGCGGAAAAGCTCCACGGAGTCAAGATGGCGCACCATGAGGGGACATATCTTGTGTGGCTCGATTTTCGCGGTACGGGACTATCCCACACCGAGCTTGATGACCGCATTATCAACAGGGCAAGGCTTTGGCTCGACAGCGGCAATATCTTCGGGAGTGTCGGTGAGGGATTTCAGCGGATAAACGTCGCTTGTCCGAGGGCAACTCTTGTCGAAGCGCTTGAAAGAATAAGGAGATACGTTATAGACTAAGCCTATTACATACTATACAAATCGGATATATAAGAATTTACTCAAATCATATTGACAAGATAGGAAATGCGTGATATAATAAATACAGTTAAAGCATAGTAATCTGATATGAATAATAAGACTGATACGAAATGCTTTAGACTGAAAACTGAACTGCTGCGGATATATCCGCAGTAAATGATACCGCTGCCATTGGGGAGGCTATGGTCCGCAAAACCTGATTTAACGGTTCAAATCCGTTCGGTATCGCCACACGAAAGGAGGCTTGTAATTATATGAACACTTACAAAGACCTGCAAAATTCACATCCGTGCTTCGGCGGACATAAAAACAACGTGGGCAGGATACATCTTCCTGTCAGCCCCGGGTGCAATATTGCCTGCCGTTTCTGCGACAGAGTTATAAATGACTATGAGGACAGACCCGGAGTGACTTCGACCGTTATCACGCCCGAGGAGAGCATTGATATTCTCCGAAAGGCACTTGAGGTCTGTCCCGAAATTACCGTAGCAGGCATAGCAGGACCCGGAGACACTCTCGCTACCGACTTTGCTCTCGAAACGTTCAGGCTCGTGAAAAAGGAGTTCCCTCAGCTCATCAAATGTATGAGCACGAACGGACTTCTGCTATATGAGAGAGCCGACGAGATACTCGACGTGGGGATAGATTCGCTGACGGTCACAGTCAATGCTGTTGACCCCGAGATTGAGGCGAAGCTCAACAAATTCGTCATCTATCACGGAAAGCGCTATGACGGTACAGAGGGTGCAAAAATTCTTATCGAGAATCAGCTCAGGGGAATAAAAAAGCTTGCGGACGCAGGAATGACAATAAAGGTAAATACCGTGCTCGTGCCCGAGATAAACGGAGAGCA
>ONNL01000119.1 GCA_900319195.1 uncultured Ruminococcus sp.
AGTGACTTCACCTTTTCGAGTGAAGCCTCGCGGCTCTCAACGGGGTTGATGATGTAAGCCTTGAGCTTTTCAAACTCCTCGTCTGTGAGATAGCCCGAAACGATGTAAACTCTCGCGTTTCTTACGCGGCAGCGCTCGCCCTGACGAAGTATCTGTATGCACTGCTCACAGCTGTCGGCACGCTGGTCAAACTGTCCGGGGAGGTATTCAACAGCGAATACTCTCTCGTTTCCGCTCACCGCAGGGAGCTCGTCATAAACGAGGTCAACAGCAGGCTCCGAGAAAACTGTGCTTACAGCCGCACGGAAGTCCTCCTCACCGAGCCTGTCAACGTCATAGCGGTTGAGCAGTCTCAGACCGTCAAGGTTGAGCCTGAGTGCTGTCTTGACATCGCTCAGTACCTTCTGTGCTTCAACGGCAAATTCGGGTTTCTTTTCGACATAAATTCTGTATACGGACATAAAAATCTCCATTCTCCGCAAAAGAAAATATTTATGGCAACACAGAGCCGATTGCGGACCGCTCCGTGTTATTTTTTCATTTCGGCCTGCCGACTATCCTGCCTAAGCAGGCATCGTGACCGCTCTCTTCTATTTTAACACAAAATATCTCATTACGCAAACTTTTTTTTGGATTTTCGCAAGGAATTTTTATTAAAGTATAATCAATGGCATGACCTTGGTGGAAATCTGTGCAGTTTTCACGTTCAAATAAAACATTTACCTTTTTTCCGACCAGCGAAGCCAGATATTTCACCCTTATCCTCTCTGCCGCCGCCGACATTCTGTGCCAGCGCTCAGCCTTGACACTCTCGGGGACCTGTCCGTCCATTTTATCAGCAACGGTCCCGTGGCGGCGAGAATATCGGAAAATATGTATCTTACTGAAGCCTATCCTCTCGGCAAATGCCATGGACTCCGCGAAGTCCTCCTCAGTCTCCTGCGGGAATCCCACCATTATATCCGTGGTGAAGGTGCAGTCGGGGAAAAATCGGCGGATACGCTCCGTGAGCTCATAGTATTCCTCAGCAGTATATCGGCGGTTCATTGCTTTGAGAGTCCGCGTACAGCCACTCTGGAGCGAGAGGTGAAACTGCGGACAGAGCTGCGGTATCTCCGCAAGCCGTCCCAGCATTTCGTCGCTCATCTTTTCGGGTTCGAGCGAGCCGAGCCGTATGCGCTCGATGCCCTCTGTCTCCGCGCAGACCTCCGCGGCGTCGGCAAGGTCACAGCCGTGCTCCATGCCGTAAAACGCAAGGTTTATCCCCGAGAGGACTATCTCCTTCTTGCCGCCCTGCGCTATCTCGTGCACCTCGTCACACAGCACATCTATCGGCTTCGAGCGGCAGCGTCCCCTCGCAAACGGGATTATGCAATAGGAGCAGAACTGGTTACAGCCGTCCTGTATCTTGACGAAGGCGCGTGTGTTGTCGTCAAATCGGCTGCATTTCAGGCATTCGTAGTCGTCCCCGACCGAATACTGCGAGAGCATTACTATGTGCTCCCTGCGCTCAAGACAGCGGCTCACAAGACCCGTTATCCGTGACCTGTCCTTCGTACCGACAATTATGTCCGCGTCCGTGAGCTTTTCCGCCTCCTCGGGATTTGCCTGCGGATAGCACCCCGTGAGCGCTATCACCGCGTCGGGAAGTGCCGCCCTCGTCTTTCGGAGTGCCGCAAGCACCCTGCTGTCGCCCGACGAGGTCACCGTACACGAGTTTATTATCACAGCGTCAGCACCCTCCTCAGAGGGAGCAATCTCGCAGCCTGCACTTCTGAAAAGCTCCTTCATGCACTCAGTCTCGTAGTGATTGACCTTGCACCCAAATGTTATAAAAAATACTTTATACATATTTCACCGTGTTATTATAATATCCTACATTTTTGTATATGTGCACATTGCATAAATTGCAACTTTATATATTGTACACCTTAAACAGTTTATGATGAATGAATAAAAAAATACTACCGCCGCCAAATGTCTTGTGGTAAAATGCTGAAAATATTCTGATTGGCTTGACAATGCGGTTTATAAGTGCTATTATTAAATCACGGTAAGGCCATACCGTAGAAATAAAATAAACAATAAACAAAGAAAACCCTATAAGGAGGTTATTGAAGAATGACAAAGACTACAGTTTTCCTTCAGGCGATCAACGACGTAAAGGAGTTCGTTAATATCGTTATGCGTTACGAATTTGATATCGACCTCGTATCAGGCAGATATGCCGTAGACGCAAAGTCTATCATGGGTATCTTCAGCCTTGACCTTTCAAAGCCTATCCAGCTCAACGCTCATACAGACAATGCAGACGCATTTCTGAAGGACATTGATAAGTTCATCGTAAAGTAAAAAGCGAATAATTGCGGAAATCCGACTGTACAATATGTACGGTCGGATTTTTTGTTTATATCATTTTTCCCGCATCATCACTCGTCATACGCAAACTTGTGTGCAAGCTTCTTGAACGGATTCTTTATCTCTGTCTTGCGGAAATAGTGCAGGAGCACGTCCTGATTGCAGCCTGCGTCCCTGAGTCCCTCATAGACAGTCTCAAGCTCATCAAGCTTTATTCCGACGCTTGTATTGAGCACAAGGTCCTTATCCGTGAAAACTACCGCACCGGTAACGGCAACGTCCGTGAAGCCGCCTTTTCTGAGGTGGTGGATAATGTTGTCGATGTGCGCCCTGTTTGTGAGCTGAGGATTGTACATCTTGCGTGTCTTTATGCCGTCCTTATGGACAAGACGCTTGCCCTCGCCCGAGAGCGTGCCCGATATGCCCTTCGTGTCGATAACAAGTACACCGAAGCGTCCGAAAACAAGGTGGTCGATCTCGCAGTCCTTGTTGTTGACGTTGATAAAGACATTGTTGAGTATCCTTATATTATCGTTTCTGCCGAGCTTTTTGAGCTTTCGCGCTACCTTTCTCTCGGCAGCTCTGCCCTTGCGGTTTCCCTTGCTGAAATAAATGCTGAACCATACTATAAAGACCAGTGCAGCTACTGCCGCAATGACCAACAGAATAACCTTTGTTTTATCTTCCATAATTTTCTCCTGAAAAAATGTATAGACCCGCAAATAATGAGAATAATAGAATCGGACGCTGCAAGCGTCACGGGTCACAAGCCCGCAATTCCCTGCAAGAGAGGAGTTCTCATCATGTGGGACAAAATAGCTCTTATTCTTCTGATAATCGGGGGAATAAACTGGGGATTGGTCGGAATATTCGAGTTTGACATGGTAGCATGGCTTTTCGGAGGCTCAGGAAGCCTTCTTGCCCGTGCAGTCTACATTCTTGTAGCCATTTCAGCTGTCTGGTGCATATCTCTCCTCTTTCGAAGGAACGAGGAGCTTGCATACAGCACCTCCGACCGATGATCCCAAAGCAGCAAATGCAGTACGGTACAGCTCTTATAATGATGCCGCAGAGCTGTGCCGCGGCTGCTACATACGGATTCAAAAAAAGGGAGGACATAAGCCTCCCGATTTTTTTAAAAATTAGTCGCTTACGTAAGGAAGAAGGGCAACGTATCTTGCTCTCTTGATTGCTACTGTAAGCTCGCGCTGATGAAATGCGCAGGTTCCTGTAACACGTCTGGGAAGAATCTTCGCTCTTTCAGTCATGCACTTTCTGAGCTTTGTGAGGTCCTTGTAGTCAATTCTCTCAACTCTGTCAGCACAGAACATACAAACCTTCTTGCGAGTTTTCTTCATAGGACGGGAATTTCTTTCCTTTTCCATGGCATGATCCTCCTATTAAGATTTTTGGTTAAGTCAGAACGGAACGTTTCCGTCGCTTAAAATTTCCTCAAAATCATTGAGGTTACCGTACGACATATTGTCGTTGTCAGCAGCAGGCGAAGCCTGATTCTGCTGCGGAGGAGTCTGAGCGTTTCCGCCCGGATTTGAATAAGGTGACGAATAGCCGCCTGTTCCGGTCTCTGATTTAGAGCCTGTGAACTCGGCATTATCAACAAGAACATCCTGAGTATAATGAGTAACATCGGGGTGATTCTTATCTGTATAGCTGCCTGTGCGGATACTTCCCTCAACACAGATCATGCTGCCCTTTTTGAAGTAGCGGTTGATAAACTCTGCCGTCTGTCTCCACGCATTGCATCTGATAAAGTCTGCCTGTCTTTCTCCCGTGCTCTTGTCAACAAATCTTCTGTTGACTGCGATAGAAAAGCTGCATGATGATACGCCGCCCTGAGTCTGTCTCAGAACAGGGTCCGCAGTAAGTCTTCCAACGAGTATGACCTTATTCAATTTACACCCTCCTTTAAAAACGGATAATTACTGAACAGTAATGATCGAACGAAGAACACCGTCAGCGATGTTGAGACGTCTTGTGAGCTCAGCGGGATAATCGGGAGTTGACTCGAATGTGTAGATCACATAGTAGCCCTCGATCTCGTCGTTGATAGGATAAGCGAGCTTGCGCTTGCCCCAGTCCTCATTCATCTCGACATTCTCCGCGTGTCTCTCGATTCTCTCCTTGAACTTTTCAACGAGTGCCTTGAGAGCTTCTTCACCGTTTTTAAGGCTGTAAACGACCATTGCCTCATACTTAGCGGATTTCTTTGCCATTGATAAACACCTCCTTCTGGATTTCACTCACAACCCACTGTGAGCAAGGATAACAGTACCGTTACACACGATACTTAAATAGTATACCACGATTCGCACAGCTTGTCAACAGAAAAATCAATATTTTATTTTTTTAACTGTA
>ONNL01000074.1 GCA_900319195.1 uncultured Ruminococcus sp.
TATTTCTTTATACGCGAGCGCTCGGGATATGGCGGGTCGAGCGCAGGCTTGAAGCCGGGGACTCCCACCTCGGAGCGTATCTCGGAGTAGTAGTTTCCGTATTCATGGTATTCTGTGGGATTGTCAAACGGGTCGGCAGGGTCGGCAGTGAGCATTTTAAGGCGCTCAGTCTCGCTCTCCTCGAGTATTCCCGTAAGTCTTTTTATCTCCTGATTGAGCTCGGATATTTCGGCACGTTCTCCCTGATTCAGCGTTTCCTGCATATTCGGTCCCTCCTTGTTCCTGTTTTGCTGTTTTATTGGATAAATGATTTTAGACGG
This sequence comes from uncultured Ruminococcus sp., assembly GCA_900319195.1. Lineage (GTDB taxonomy): Bacteria > Bacillota > Clostridia > Oscillospirales > Ruminococcaceae > Ruminococcus. The sequence goes on from ONNL01000074.1 coordinate 321, forward strand.
TCGTTACGGACTGGCGTTTGCGTATTTTCCCACCCTCACAATCCTGATAGTCTTGACAGGCTGAGGGATCGTGGTATCATAGGCAAATGCGAACGCCGCTTGGTTGCATGGACCGCTTAAATCATTGTATTTCTATTTATCTCACAGAACATTGTACCACATTTTACGGGATTTGTAAACTGTTTTTTGCGCTTCGGCGGATATTTGCAAAATTCGCTTCTGTTCGCGTATATAAATGGAAACTCTTTTTCCGCGCCTCTTGCTATTTCTTAAACAATATGATATAATATATATGAATCAACTATTATGCCTTACGGCAGGAAAGGATAAGAACAATGCTTCACGAGAAATCGTGCGGTGCGATAGTTTACCGCAAATTTCACGGAAATACCGAGATACTGCTCATCAAGCACATCAACAGCGGACACTGGTCGTTTCCGAAGGGTCATGTCGAGCCCGGTGAGAGCGAAGTGGAGACTGCTCACCGCGAGGTGCTTGAGGAAACGTCGGTCGATGCGATAATCGACCCGACATTCAGGGAGACGGTCACGTATTCACCGAAAAAGGACACAGTAAAGGTCGTCGTATACTTTCTTGCAAAGGCAAGAAATGTCGATTTTGTACCACAGGAGGACGAGATAGCAGAGATACGCTGGGTCGATATTTCGTATGCTTCAAATATTCTGACCTATGAGAACGATAAGACCATTGTTGCGAAGGCAAAAAACATAATCAAGGAATGCAGCTGACTCGGTGTCGGCTCAGAAGACGCTCGTGAAAACGGGCGTTTCGCATTTTTTGATGGTTTTCAGCATATGTCGGAGGTCACTGAGCGCCGATTCAAGCTCGCCGCCGCTCTCGTCCATGAGACAGAGAATGCCTGCGGCTTTGCGGTCAACCTCGGTCAGCCTGTCGCTCCGCAGTATAACGGCGGCATATTTGCGGAATTGCGCCCATTCCCTCTCGAAGTCCTCGGTGAGACGGTATGCCTCGTCCACCTTGCCCTCTGAGCAGAGCTCCTCGATCCTGCTGATGTCTCTCAGGAAGGCGCTGCACTTTGAGTTCACCCAAAGGCTTGAAAGCAGGCTCAGAGCGATAAGCAGGAGCATTATACCTATGCTCGTTTTAACCCTCGTCATTTTGTGTACCTCCTTGTTTTCGGCGGAGCGCCGTACTTGTCGGCAATGAAGATGTTCCCTCCCCTGTCGGCTGTCATGATGAATACGTCGCGTAGCTCCATGCTTTCGCGGCGGAGCGCAGTATCTATCTGTGCCCTGCTTATCCCTGCGGAGTCGAGAGCCGCTGTTATCACCCTTCCGTCAGCTACTACCACCTGCGGCGGAGGAGTGTCGTTCGCTTTTATCTTCATATCGGAGCGTGTGGGAGCTTCCGCGGCGCTCTTTTTCATCACGGATACCGAGCCCGTAGTCTCGACTATCGCATACTGCACCTCGCTTATGTCGAATATGTCATTGCTTCGGAGCGACATCATGAGGTCGTCAACGGAAAACCTCAGCTCGCGCAGGACATTCGGGTCTATCCTGCCGTCGCGTATGATTATTTTCGGGCTGCCCGAGATGAGCTTTCGCAGCCGCGGGAATTTCAGGCTCGCCCACGACATCAGCACCTCGAAGCAGACGAGCGCAAGTATCGGCGTCACGCCGACTATAACGGGAATATCCACATCTTCTATCGGCAGTGTGGCAATATTCGAGACGAGTATCGTGATGACGAGCTCGGTCGGCTGTAATTCCCCGAGCTGACGCTTGCCCATGAGCCTTACAGCGAAGATGACGAGCAGATAGAGTATCAGTGAACGAATGAGAATAACGCACATAAAAACAGCTCCTTCGGGGATATTGTTCCCAAAGGAGCTTATTATATTCAAAAAGAAAGGCTGCTCTGTACTCTGCTGTACAGGGCAGCCTCGGGAGCCGCTCGGGGACGGCAAAGCGTCCCTTTACGGCTGCCCGATGTTAAGAGAGATAGAAGTGAACATCGGATAAACTGTCATATTTCGGCTGCTTATCGGGTGCTCACGAGTTGTTTTAGTCGTTTTCCTTTGCGTTGTAGGCATTGAAAGCCTTTACGATAAGCTCCGCACAGAGTTCGTCGCCAAGCTCGGCACTGTTGAGGCAAAGCTCGTATTGGTCCTTATCCTGCCACTGTCTGCCCGTGTTTACGTTAAAGAAGGTCTCACGGCGCTTGTCAGCCTTTTTCATGGTCGTTTCAGCCTTTGAGCTGTCTATGCCGTATTCCTTTATGGCTCTGTCCATGCGCTTATTGAAATCGGAGTAGATGTATACGTTGAAGCAGCCCTTATCCTCGAGAATATAGCTTCCGCAGCGTCCTACGAGTACGAAGCTCTGTTCCTTTTCAGCAATTTCATTTATTATCCTGCTCTCCATGAGGAATACCTTATCCGAGAGCGGAAGGTTGTCCTCCATTGTCCTTGTGGGATTTGCCGAAAGCAGAAGTGAATACAGGAAGCTCGTCGGGACATTTTCCTCTGCGGATTCGAGATATTCCGCCGCGATACCGCAGCGCTCCGCAGTCATGTTGAGTATCTGTCTGTTATAGCAGTTTATGCCGAGCTTTTCTGCGGCAAGCTTTCCGATAATACTTCCGCCGCTGCCATATTGTCTTTCAATTGTAATTATTTTCTTTTTCATCGGAAATCATCTCCTTGGTATATTTTCCTTATTATAATATTATATCAACATTTTGCACATAATTCAAGTGTCGAAACGGTACAAATTATTTAAAATGGTATTTTCTGCGTTTTTAACAATTTTTCAAGGCTCGATTTATCTAACATGGCTAAAAAACAGCCACATAATTAAGCGCTGCATACAGTTTTCAATCGCCGCTGTCTCTATTGTCGGAGTCCTCGCTGTCGGGCATTATCTCCACTATGACCTTTTCGACGCTCTGCTCGCTGACGGCGGCTGCTGTCAGGCGGAAGATACCGCACTCGGCAGTCTCATTCGCCTCGGGGATATGTTCCATTACGTCTGTTACCCAGCCGCCCACAGAGGTGCGGTCGGTTTTTATGAGGGAGTCGTCGAGGTCGAGCTGCTCGAGCATATCGCTGACACTGAGGTCTCCTGCGACCTCGTACCTGTTCTCACCGAGCTTCACGATGTTCGGGATTATCTCGTCGTCCTCGTCGTATATCTCGCCAACGAGCTCCTCGATTATGTCCTCGAGGGTGATTATGCCCTTCGTGCCGCCGTACTGGTCAACAACGACTGCAAGGTGCACCTTTGAGTGCTGCATATCACGCATAGCCTCGCTTATGAGCTTGCTGTCGGCAAAGTGAGGGACCTCCTGAAGTATCTCGGTGATGTCCGTTTTGCCGTCATTGAGCATCTTGAAGAATGCCTTGTTCGTGATGATGCCGATTATGTCGTCGAGGCTCTTTCGGTAGACGGGCAGGCGCGAGTACATCTCATTTATAAATGTATCCTTTATCTCGTCAAGAGTGGAGTTGATCTCTACACCGACTACCTTTACCCTTGGGATAAGTATCCTGTTTACCTCTATCTCGTCGAACTCAAGAGCGCTTTTGACAAGCTCGCTCTCCTGTTCCTCGATAACGCCCTGTTCCTCTATCTCGTCTATCATAAACTTGAGCTCGTCCTCGGTGACGCTCGGCTTTTTGTCGCCCTTGTTCACCATAGCCGTGAGCTTGTTGAAGCACCACACGAGCGGCTTGAATATGAATATCAGCACAAGCAGCGGAGCTGACATGGTCATGGTTATCATTTCGGCATTTTTCTTTGCGTAGTTCTTCGGCAGTATCTCACCGAATATCAGCACGAGCACGGTTATCACTATCGTTGAGACGAGCGCTCCTTGCCTGGGAAAAATGCTGATGAAGAGAATCGTGCTTACAGATGATGAAGCGATGTTCACGATGTTGTTGCCGATGAGGACTGCCGTAAGCACCTCATCGAAGCGGTTTGCAAGGTCAAGCGCACGGGCAGCCTTTTTGTTTCCCTGTGTCTCATAGTTTTTCAGCCTGAGCTTGTTGACACAGGAAAAGGCAGTCTCTGTGCCTGAAAAAAGTGCGGAAAAGACCACCATTGCCGCAATGAGAATGATCTTCCATAAATCAGAGTTGTCCATATAGTTCCTTTCAGATATGTAATATTACTATTTTACCACATAACACTCCAAAAGTCCAGCACATTATATGAACATTTCGATTTTATTAGCAGTTTTCATAGTATTTAGGGCGTTTGGCGAATTTTCCTGAAAGCCATATATGCTTAAATTACAAAAGGGATACAGTGAATATGTCAACAAAACCTTTAGACTTCCCAAAGAAATTGTTGAAAGTCTCGAAAAATTGCGTTTAAAAACGATCTTTCACTAAATCAGCTTATAATACAATGTCTGCAATTTTCGATGGACAATATTGCTGATGAAGATAAAAAGGATTAAATTTTCCGAAAACACTTGCAAAATCCGCCGAATGCTGTTATTATTAAAGGGTACGATTATTTTCTGAGAAGGAGACGGAAATGGACAAGTTTATAAAGTGGTGTGTTTCGATACTGCCGAAGCCTCTGCAAAAAATATATTATAAATATGAAGAGAAGTGGCTGTATCTCATATTCGGTGTGCTGACGACGGTCGTGAGCTTTGTTACGGCTGGTATATCGAAAAATCTCTTTGAGGCGGCAGGCTGCGGAAAGGCTTTCGTTGCAGGCAGCAGTACCGTTGTATCGTGGATATGCGCGGTGACATTTGCGTATGTCACGAACAGGCTTTGGGTGTTCGAGTCCCATGCTAAAGGTGCAAAGGAGATAACTCTCGAGGCGGCTTCATTCTACGGCGGACGACTTGCAACGCTCGGCGTTGAGGCGGTAATGATGACCGTCGGCAACGGCTGGCTGAATGTGAACTACTGGGTGATGAAGATAATTGCAAATGTTATCGTGCTCATTCTCAACTATGTTATAAGCAAGATATTCGTTTTCAGGAACAAGGACGCTAAACCCAAGGCTGCGGAGAGCAAGAATGACTGATACTGTTATAATAGGAAGGGTCAGCATTGCAAGGACTGCGGCACTTGCTCCCATGGCGGGCGTTGCGGACAGGGCATACAGGCTTATGTGCAAAAAGTACGGAGCGGCATATGTCGTGAGTGAAATGGTCTCTGCAAAGGGTATCTGCTACAGCGACAAAAAGACCGCGGAGCTCTGTACGGTGACTGACGAGGAGCGACCAATGGCGGTGCAGCTTTTTGGCAGTGAGCCCGAATTCATGGCGAAGGCTGTTGAGACGGTAAAGCGGTTTGAACCCGACATAATCGACATCAACATGGGATGTCCCGTGCCGAAGGTAGTGAATACGGGAGCAGGCTCGGCACTTATGAAGGTCCCCGACCTTGCGGCTGCTGTGACTGAGGCGGCGGTGAAGGCGGCAGGGACAACTCCCGTGACCGTGAAGATACGAAGCGGCTGGAGCGCTGACAGCATAAACGCTCCGCAGCTTGCAAAACAGCTTGAATCTGTAGGAGCGGCGGCGATAGCTGTCCACGGCAGGACGCGCGACCGGTTTTACAGCGGCGAGGCTGACAGGAGCGTCATAAAGGCGGTCAAACAGGCGGTCGTGATACCCGTTATTGCAAACGGAGATGTCACGGACGCAGAGTCCTGCGTCTCGATGTACGACGAGACAGGCTGTGACCTTGTGATGATAGGCAGGGGCAGCTACGGCAACCCTTTCGTGTTCCGCGAGATAGCGGCAAGGCTTAACGGCGAGGACTATACTCCCCCGACGCTTGAGGAGAAAATGTCGGTGATGCTGGAGCATATAAGGCTGATACTTTCGCTCAGTCCAAAGTGCGAGGAGCTTGCGATGCACGAGGCGAGGAAGCACGCGGCATGGTACATGAACGGCTATTACGGCTCGGCAAAATTCCGCGGACGCTGCTATCAGCTCACGTCCTATGCGGAGGCGGAGGCACTTGCGGAGGAGTTCATTGAGCTCCAGCGGTCGAGAGGATAGGCGTTTAGAAGATGCTAACGTCGCAGTTGTCATTATACATAAAAAAGCAGTTAAAATTTTGTATAGTTGAACAAAACGGGGCAAAGCTTATTTTATCAGTTTGCAAAAGCCTAAAAATAGGGAAAAGTGACACTTTGTAATAAAATTTATGATTAAAACGGAGAGTATATTCTATCGATTTTGATGCAAAATGTAATTGCAAAAATAAAAAATATGTGATATAATTAGATAAATGGGTGAGCATCGGCTGGAAATGCGGTGTGATCCATAACAGGAGATTTTAAAATGGTTTTGAAAACAGGACGTAAAGCGGCAGCACTTATGGCGGCTGTTGTACTGACGGCTTTGGGAACATCATGCGGTGATACTCAGAAAATAGGCGACGCGGACTTTGAAAATGAGCCTGCGTCCGCAGGTAATAGCACATCTGCGGAGGAAGGTACCGCCGAGGCTGATGCCACGGCTGAAGCAACGACAGAGGCTTCCAAGGATAAACACGTACACGTTGACGCAGTAGGCGATAATCTTATCCACTATTCTGTGTATAAGAATGCGGAGGCGTATGCGACGGACGGTGAGGCTTACGATTTCAAACCGCTGTATGCAAATGTCAAGGACATCATCTCAAGTGCTGATGTTTCAATAATCAATCAGGAGACTGTCATCTCACAGAGCAATGAGGTCTGCGGAGCAAACGGCGGAGTGCTCATCTTCAACTCGCCGCCCGAGGTCGCTGACGCGGTCATTGATACGGGATTTGACGTGGTCACAATGGCAAACAATCACCTTCTCGATATGGGCGCTTCGGGACTTGAGGAATCCATAAACTTCTGGAATCAGAAGGCACAGGAAAATGACCTTACGGTGCTCGGCGCTTATCTGAATGAGGAGGACGCGAACAATATCCGTGTCCGCGAGGTGAATGGCGTAAAGATCGCATTCCTTGCGTATGCTGAGCATCTCAACGGCTTCTCTATCCCCGAGGACTCTCCGCTGAGAGTTATCATGAACAGCGAGGAGGACGTTATAGAGCGTCAGATAAAGGAAGCTCGAGAGCTTGCTGACGTTGTTATCGTATCGGCTCACTGGGGCGTTGAGGACACGAATGTGGTCTCGGACGACAGGATAGAGCTTGCAAATAAAATGGTGAACTGGGGCGCCGACGTTATCCTCGGGTGTCATACTCACACAGCAGAGACTATGGAGTGGATAACCCGTGACGACGGCACAAAGGGCTTCGTTTATTATTCAATGGGCAACTTTGTCTGCGCTCAGACAGATAACTTCAATCTCGTCGGTGAGATAGCAGATTTTGACATAACCGTGGACGGTGAGACAAATGAGGTGACACTCGAAGATGTCGGCGTTATACCTACCATCGTTCACTATGATGACGGCGATTTCTCAAATATGAGGATATACACCTACAGCCAGTATTCTCCCGAGCTTGCGGCAAGCCACGGCATACCGTATGCAGTCCCGAGAGGAAACTATCCTGACTTTAGCTGGGACATTATAAACGACATAATAAATGCCGCAATTCCTGCGGAATTCCAAAAACTTGACAAATAATTTTTTTAATTCAAAATTTGTTCAATATCGCTTGCGAAACGGACTTTTTTGAGAAAAATTATATTGTGCAAAGAGTGCAAAAAACAGTATCGGCGTTTAGATAAAATACCAAAAACACTATAAAGATATTTACTTTTGTTTCGGGCTGTTATATAATAAAACGTAAGAATAGATATAGTTTGGGATCTAATGCTTTGTCACGGCAGTGTGATACTGTTTTAAACGACCTGTATCTGTGAGCTTATATGCAGAAGGCAACAGCGCCGAATCCCTGCGCAGCGGACATACTTCGAGGGCTAAGGCGTTAAAATTGCCGTGTGCACATTAGCTTTTGCACACAGGCGCAGCAGCTTTGCTGCTTAAAACAAGATATAATAAAAGGAGACGTTCCTTTGTTATATAACATTAATGAAGAAGGAGGAAAAAACAATGAAGACAAAAAAGGTAATCACCGGAACTGTAGCTGCTGCTATTCTTTCACTTTCAGTATGCGCAGTTTCTCCCATTGCTAATGCTGCCGACGAAACAGTGCAGATTTCCGTCGGTAAGGAGGAGGCAAAGGCAGGTGAGCAATTTACGGTAGATGTAACATTTGCAGGCGTTCCGTCAACCGGTATCCAGGGCACAGATTTTGCTATTGAGTATGATTCAAGTGTTCTTACTATCGATGCGGCAAACGTAAAGGCAGGTGCCATCACTAAGACAGGAGCGGAGGATTCTGATCCTTCGGCATCATCACTCTCTCTGTTTAACGTAAAGAGCCCGAGTGCAGGCATACTTAACATCGACTGGTCAACTCAGCTTGATTCTACTTACTGGATCAAGTCAGACGGCGTTTTCTGTACAATTACAGGAACCGTTTCGGGTTCGGCTAAGGCCGGAACAGTTGCCTCTATCAAGGTAATACCTGTTTCGAGAGAAACTTACCCCGGTTCAGGCGTCGCAAATACCGACATTGAGTGCGGCTACAATAACGCTGACGGAACAATGACATCTTATGGTGTTGCTGTTACAAACGGCAGTGTTACTGTTAAGGGCGATACTGATGTTACCACACAGCCTACAAGCGGCGGAAATGTATCATCAAAGCGCGGCGATGCAAATGAAGACACTGATGTTTCTGTTGCAGACCCGACACTCATTATGCAGGCTATTGCAAATCCGAATGTCTACGGCATCGGCGGAACAAGCGGCATAACTGAGCAGGGCGCAAAGAATGCAGACGTTGCTGACGGCTCTGATAACATGGGCGGCGACGGTATGACAAGTTCTGACGCTCTTAAGATACAGCGTTATCTTGCCGGAAGCATATCTGAGCTTTAATGTGATTATCTGATTTGTCCCACCTTACACAAAGGAATACAAACCCAATTCAAATTCATTAATGGGCCTCAAAAGCCTAAAGAAAGGAATTATTACAATGAGAAAGTTTATTTCTGCAGTTACCTCTCTCTGCGTAGCTGCAACAATGGTGACAGCAATTGCACCTGCAACTGTCTCTGCTGCTCAGGATTCGAGCAAGGCACTTTCCCTTCTGACATGGGATGCGGCTTACGGCAGCAAGGAAGCATCGATCAAGGTCGATTCAGCAACTGATGTTACTATTCCTGTAGGTATGTACCTCACAGAAGGCACAAATGATGTAAACGCTATGGCTGCTCAGGCAACAATAGCTATCGCAGGCAAGAAGCCCTCAGAGTATACTGACGCTGAGAAGGCTGCACTTGCCGGCTTCAAGACACACGCATATTCAGAGAGCGATACATACTTTGCTGATGCTCATACATACACAGGCACAAGATTCGGTGATGTATCTTCAAAGCTCGCTCTTTATTTCCATTCATCACAGAACTCACGTACAAAGGATGTTCAGAATGCAGGCTCCTATCAGGTAGCTGCTGCTGAAAGCCAGTCTGCTGCTCTTACAGATTATGCTTACTATGGTATGTCATGGACAGAGAGCGCAGACCCTGTAACTGAGTACACAGGTACAAATTCTGATGATTTCCCTGTTTCAGTATTTGACATCACTATCCCCGCAGGTACTCCTGACGGCGAGTATGAGTTCCGTTTCCTCAACTATGATACAGATCCATCTGCTGACAAGCTCGTTCCTTCAACACTTGTTCAGACTGCAGGTGAGATAAAGAGATACCAGACAGATGCTGTTACAGATGACGGCATGGAAATCGCTGACTGGACAAACAACCTTGAGCTCAACTCACTCAAGATCACGGTTGGCGACGGCGCTACACAGCAGGTAACTACAACAACAGCTGTAACTCCTGCTACAACTACAACAGTTGCTCCTACAACAACAACACCTGTTGCAGGCGACGTTGATGTAGTAGTTGGTCTTGACATGGATGACAAGACA
>ONNL01000124.1 GCA_900319195.1 uncultured Ruminococcus sp.
AAATCAGCTATGCACTGTATCTGTGTCGTCAAACTGCCTTACCGGGCGAAAGCCCGCCTGCGACAGTTTTCCTAACATCTACAGCACATATCTGATTTTTCCTTAACCAAACAGGTTTTTAGAGGTGCCCTATAGCAAACGACAAAAGTTTTTGGAGTTTGCTATTTGCCGATCGCAGAGAGCAAATCTTTGATTTGCGTATCTGCAAGGCACTTTAAAAATCATTTTTTATAGTCAACGTCGAATTATTTTTGACGTTGACTATCATTATACCACTCCCACGGGATTTGTCAATACAAATTCACCGCTTCACGTCCGTCAGAAGCAGGATAAGCGACAGCACAAACAGCGGCAGCACTTCCCTGCTCCACACTGCCGCAAGTATCAGCAGTGTCACGGATATCCCGACCTTCAGCGCGGTATGACAGCGGCGGAAAACGCACTCATTCGGTCGTCCCTCGCACAGCATGGAAATGATCGCACCGCCGTCGAGCGTGTCATACGGGAGCAGATTGTACATAGCCGCCGCAAGATTCAGCGTCATGAAAGTCCCCGACCGTCCTGCAATGCTCATCACAGCAAAGATGAGCAGATTCACCGCGGGTCCCGCCGCGGATATGGCAATGGAGCGTGTTATCGGCATAAGCGGCTGTTTTTCGGCGGTCATTATCATGCCAAAGCCGCTGAGCTCGACTCGTTTTATTGCAACTCCGAGCAAATGTGCGGTAATGATGTGCCCTGCCTCATGCACCGCACAGGCTGTGTAAAATGCGAATACGTCGCCGCCGTCCCTCATCATGAAAACCACCGCATTGAACAGCAGAAATGAGAAGTCCACCTTCACGCTCAGTCCACGCGTCCTCAGTACCCTCAAAGCAGCTCCGAGATAGCGTCCACGGGATTCGGTATGACCTCGTCCGTGCACTCCGTCTGCGCCCTCACATAGCGGTAGAGCTCGGCAGTACGCTCGGGATAAAAGAAGTTTGCAGCAAACATCGCCGCCGCAATAAGTATGCAGATCACCGCCTGCATTGCCGTAACATCATCATTCTTCGCCGCGGAACGTCGATCGTATTTTTTCAGGAGCGCGTCAACACTGTCATTGTTTTCCTCGTTCATCATATCACCTCAGTGCAGTTTATGCCGCCCCTCCGCAAATTATGAAAATGATACATGATTTATCGGAGGAAAACTTTCTGAGGAAAGCTTTGTGCCAACAGCACCCCGTACCCTTTGTCTCAAAAGGGTTTCCCCCGATAAATCCCACAAAACTTATATATCAGTATATTTTCTTGTCATCATTTGCCGAGTATTCGTCAAAGACGTTCATACATTCGTCGCGGTCAAGCTCGGAAATATCGAGGACATCTCCCCTGCCGTCGAGAAAGTCATAGAACTTGTTGTCGCGGAAGCCGATCTTCTCGGTATCAAGCCTTCCGCAGCCGTAGTACACCTTCCCGATATTTGCCCACATTATTGCTCCGAGGCACATAGGGCAGGGTTCAGCCGTCGTGTATATCTCACATCCGTTGAGGTCGTAGGTGTCAAGCTCCGCACAGGCGCTCCTAATTGCTTCCGTCTCGCCGTGACAGGTAGGGTCCTTTTTCAGAAGAACTCGGTTATGACCGCGCCCCACAATTTTTCCGTCCTTGACTATGACCGCACCGAATGGTCCGCCCTCGCCGTGACGTATGCCGTCCCTTGCCTCGTCAATTGCGGCTATCATGAATCTGTCAGCCATATCATTCTCCTGCTGAGCTTACGCTGTGTTATACGTTGAAGCGGAAGAGAACGATATCGCCGTCCTGCATAACATACTCCTTGCCTTCAAGACGGATAAGTCCCTTTTCCTTTGCCGCCTGCATAGTACCGCACTCCATGAGGGTATCGAACGAGATCACCTCTGCGCGAATGAATCCCTTTTCAAAGTCGGTATGAATCTTTCCTGCCGCCTGCGGAGCCTTTGTGCCGCGTTTGATAGTCCATGCGCGTACCTCCTGCTTGCCTGCTGTGAGGTAGGAGATAAGTCCGAGGAGAGAATAGCCCTCCTTGATGATACGGTTGAGACCGCTCTCCTTGAGTCCGAGGTCAGTGAGGAACATCTCCTTGTCCTCAGCGCTCATGTCGGAGATCTCAGCCTCTATCTGTGCACAGATAGGCAGTACGGCGGAGTGCTCCTCTGCGGCAATCTCGCAGACCTTTTTGTAGTTTTCGTTGTTCTCGATATTGTTCGTGAAATCAGCCTCGCTGAGATTTGCCGCATAGATAACAGGCTTGCCCGAAAGGAGCGGAGTGCTCTTGATAAGCTCGCGCTCGTCGTCGGTGTAATCGAAGCCGCGGGCAGACTTGCCCTCCTCCATGTAAGCCTTGAGACGCTCGAGGAAGTCTATCTCTGCAAGGTACTTCTTATCGCCCTTGACCGCCTTCTTTGCGCGGTCTATGCGCCTGTCGACCATTTCAATATCCGAGAAGATAAGCTCAAGGTTTATGGTCTCAATGTCACGGGCAGGATTTATCGAGCCGTCAACATGAATGATATTGTCGTCCTCAAAGCACCTTACAACGTGCACTATCGCATCGACCTCGCGTATATCCGCAAGGAACTTATTACCGAGTCCCTCACCCTTTGAGGCACCCTTTACAAGTCCTGCAATATCGACGAATTCGAGAGTTGCAGGAGTGAACTTATCAGGCTCGTACATCTCTGCGAGCTTATCAAGTCTCTCATCGGGGACGGAAACGATACCCACATTCTTTTCTATCGTACAGAACGGATAGTTTGCGCTTTCTGCGCCTGCATTCGTGAGTGCGTTAAAGAGTGTGCTTTTGCCGACATTCGGCAGACCTACCATACCAAGCTTCATTTTTAATAACAAGACCTTTCATTTTATATATTAGTGTGAGTTATGCGCTTATTGTTGACAAGCGAGCTGACCGTCGAATTCTGTATTTTCAGGTCGCCGCTGCCTGTTCCTATATCCTTCGGATTTGCCGCCATTATCTTCATCGTGATAGCCGAATCGACGATAGTTACATTGCCCGTACCGTTTGCGTCACCGATACCCGTCATCTCGTCGCCTTCGGAGTCGATGAATATTTCAGCGTCCTTTATCTTAGTATTCACGCTGCCGTTTATCGCACCAATACAGGTGTGATTTGCCGAGCGCATCTTGATAGCGACCTTGCCCTTTCTTATGAAAACGCTGCCCTCGCCCTCTTCAAGCACGCCGATAGCGACTGCCTGAGCGCCCGTGCAGGACATAGTAATGTCAGCGTCGGAGGTGATAGAAGCAATGCCCTTGCAGCTTCCTATACCCGTGACCTTGATACCGGAGATAGTGATGTCAAGCTTGCATTTCTCGCCTATCTCGATATTAGCGTCGCCGTTGAAGCTTCCGATAGCAAGTCCGTTATGCGAGTACATATATACATTGACGCTGCCCGAAAGGAGCTTTATCTCAGAGTCGTCGTCATTATATCCGCCGCCGATACAGAGCGTATCTACGCTGTTGGAGATAACAATGAGCTGACCCTCCATGTTGACGGTTATATCGCCATAGCCGTGCTCGAAATCGTTGCCGATACCGATACCCTCAGAGGCATAGCAGTCGATAGTGAGACTGCCCTTGCCCTTGAGCTCGAGCTGTGAGCCCATGGGGACATATATTCCCGAATATCCGAGCTTGTTGTTCTTGACAAGCGTAAGCTCGAGACGGGCATACTCACCGATAGAGATAGTCGGCTTGCTGTTGCCGCTTATCATGTTAACGTTTTTCAGTGTGAGCTCGCAGCTGTGGTTGTCCATAATGGAGATGTTCATCTTCACAGGCTTCTCGGGGTCACCGACGATAGTGAGGTGGCTCTGATAAACGTGGATGTCCGTGTATTTTTCAAGTGCGAGCTTGAGGAGGTCGAGCTCCTCATCATTCTGAGCCGCGTATATCTTCTTTGTGCCGTTGGGACGCGATTCAAGGTTGGTCTTGATTATCTCGTCCTTGACATCTGCGGAAATACTGTTGAGGAAGAGCGGCTTCGGCTTCGAGGTGTAGTAGCCTTGAACAAGGTCAACGCCAAGCCTTATCACAGTTTTGAGTTCCTGAACAGTCTCAACTCCCTCCGCGAGAGCCTTTATCTGATTCTCATGGCAGAACTCAATGACCGATGTCACGAGCTGCTGCTTTTTGAGGTCATTCTGTATATCGGAGATAAGCGAGCGGTCTATCTTGATGTAATCGGGCGAGGAATTGAGCAGATTCGAGCTGTTCGCATAGCCTGTGCCGTAGTCGTCGATAGCGAGCTTTGCGCGTGAGAAGCCGCAGCGCTTCTTGATGAGCTCGATACCCTCGGCAGAGGATGAGCTGCCCTCGACAATTTCAATTACCGTCTTTTCAAAGAGCTCACCGAATGTGAGATAGAGCTCGTTGAAGTCCTCGTCGGTGAGGAGCTCCCCGACGATACTGTTGATGAACAGCTTTCGGTTCTCGAATACCTGCTGATTGTCGCTGAGGAGCTTCATGGTGTTGAAGAATGTGAGCTTCTCAATGGAGTACAAGTCCTTCTGGCTCTCAGCAATTTTGAGTATCTGAACAGGTGTCATCCTGATGTCGCCCACTGTACGCATGAGTGCCTCATACGCAACTATCTCGCCCGTATGAGTCTCAACTATCGGCTGTAAATAGTAGGTGAGCAGATTCTCGCGGACAATGCGTGAGAAGAGCTGAGCGTTCTTGTAGGAGTCCTTTTCACGAAGGTAATTCTCCTCCGAGAACCAGTTTATGACGCTCCTGCGGTCATTTCTCGCCTCATAGAGAGCGAACTCCGAGTAGTTGACGAGCATATTGAAGTCCGAGGCCTCATCGGGATAGGACGAGCAGCCTATCGAAAGGCTCAGTCTGCTCTTGTCGGAGATGTCGATTATCTCACCGAAATCGTCGGTCAAAACGCAGTTCTGCACAGCCTCGTCCATGCTGTTGAGAACGTTGTAGATGTTCATCTTGTCGAAGTCGCTGAAGAACGCGCAGATCTCCGTCGGTGACTTTGCACCTATTATAATGTTGTCGTTTGCGAAGCTTTTAAGCACCTCAGCGACCGATGCGATACAGCTGTTTGTGGTATCGACTGTCAGATACGAGCCGAGCTTGTCTATGCCGTTGATGTAGACCGTTGCGAGACAGCAGTGCTGGACATCGGGAAGTATCTTCTTTATCTTCTGCGAAAATGAAGGATATGAGGGCAGACGAGTTATCGGGTCGTACTCCACGAAGCTCTTTGACGTGCTCTGAGCGCCGCCAAGCTGACGGGTGAAGTCCTGCACGAAGCCTAGCCATTCTTCGCTGTTCTCATAGATATTCATTTTAATGTATTTTTTTACCCCGTTCTCTTCAAAGAGGTAAATGTGTTTCTGTCCCTCGACGGGACTTTTCGATATCTTTTCAAGGAGATTGAAAAATTCAAACTCATTCAGCTTGCCCGTACTGCATGAGAGCATACGGCAGGCAGCCTCGTCAAGATACGCAGTCTTGTTCTTGGAGATATAGGTGAACGCGCCGATATTCCCGACAAACTGCTGAAACACCTTCCAATCGCGGCTGAGTTCGGGCGGATTTTTTCTAAGGTCAAAAATGCTCATAAGTTCCCCCGTTCTGCATTGAAATTACGGATACGCACAGCTACCCGTATCATGCAAATAATATCATTTTTATTATACTACAACACCGCAATAAAGTCAATTAAAAAATTATTAATAAAAGGGGGGAAGACTCCTTCACAGAGACTTCCCCGATAAAAACGTATAAGCTTCTATATAGTGCTCACAGTCCGTGAGGACTTCATCAAATTACGTCAGAACAGAAAACGGCGGTCTTAATTGACACCCTCTCAAAAGTCAACTAAGACCGCTCGCTCTCGTGACAAATACGCACCCTCTATACGTATCTGTCTAACGGCTCGGTACAAAACGCAGTACACAACATAGTCTCAATGCGAAGGTGAAAAGTCTTGAAAACGTTTTTAGCGATCATAGCTGAGTTTAGGCGATCATGTACTTTATAGGCGTCATACATGAAAACAGCTGTATCGGGGTCAGATGTCTGGTGCGATGTTTAGTGAGACTTGAACTTCGGAGGAGTTTGAAACCGAAGAGCATAAAAGAACTATATTTGCCGTTTTTCAACAGGACACATAATAATGTATCTGAAAAAGCAATGCTGCGGACGAATCTCGATTTTTCGTCGTTTTCGCCCTCAACAATTGTATTATAGAATAAATCCCGATAATATTCAATTGATAATATTGCCTTGTTTTAGCACGATATTGCCGAGCTGTTCAAAAGTTGTTATATTAATAAATTGAAAATATATCAATAATATAAACCAATACTAAATTGATTAACATTCTACAAAACAGAATATAAGAAAAATTCAAAAATCTTTTAATTATACAACGAAATGCCAATATACCGAGAGATATACACTAACAATTTATTGCTATAGTATTCAGTACATTGATTACAGATGGTATATTTTTGAAATTATATTACAAGTGCATTTAAAACAGTAAAATTTATAATAAAATCATTTTTGGTCAGTCGTTCATCAAATATATATATTTTTATATTTTAACGATTGATTTTGCTCTCTTTGACAGTCTCCGCGAGTGCGGTTGTTGACATTTCGGGAATTCTGTGGTATCATTAATTTGTATAGGTGCGGTGTGAATGGTCAGCTCTGCCGCAGCATATGATCGGGGACGCTGATTCTCTCAAAATCAGCGTTATGAAAGAACTATTATTAAATTGGAGGAATTATTAAATGCAATTATTTAAAAGAGGGGCTGCTGCACTCGCAGCTTTAGTCTGCACATCTGTAATGCCGTCGTTCAACAGCGGAGCTCCTGTAAAGGCTGAAACGACCGATATTTCATCACAGATGACATGGGACACGCTCAAAATAGGCGGAGGCGGCTTCGTTTCGGGCATTGTAACAGGACAGAAGGCTATGTATGCGCGTACCGATGTAGGCGGCGCTTACAGGTATAACTACAAAACAGCAAGCTGGGATCAGCTTTTCGATTTCATCACCGAGGACGACCGCGGACTTCTCAGCGTTGACGCTATGGCTATCGACCCGACAGATGACGATACAGCATACTTCCTCTGCGGATGTGCTTACTTCTCATCTGAAAAGACCGTTATCTTCAAGACTACCGACGGCGGCAAGACCTTCACAGAGATCGATGTCACCGACATGATACAGGTTCATGGAAACGGAAACGGCAGACAGACAGGTGAAGCTATCGCTGTTGACCCCGACGATCCGAACACTATCTACTGCGGCGGAGACGTTTACGCCGGTGACTCCTGCCTTATCAAGTCCACCGACGGCGGTAAGACATGGAATACAGTAAAGAGCTTCGGTGACCTCGGACTCTTCACACATCAGATCAAGTGGCCTACATGGGGCTCGAATATGCGCTATGCCCTTACAGAAGGCGAGTACAACACACAGAACGGTATCGCCTGCATCTACATCTATGGCGGAAAGGTCTATGTTGGTACATCTACAACAGGCAAGAACAATGTTGTTGTTGCAGACGTTAATACTGATGAGTTCACCGACCTCAGCAGTAAGCTCGATGCTGACAACTATCCCGGCAGGATAACAGGTGACGGCAAGGGCAGCATCTTCTTCGCTTTCCAGGGAGCAGTTCAGGTCGGAAGCGGCGGAACATCGGGAAGTGTCAAAAAACTTGATACAAAGACGGGCACCATTACAGACATCTCGCCTCTTGCACACCTCTATAATCCCGGAAAGGACGCTATGGAGGCAGCAGCTAACGGCGGATACAGCGGAATAAGCGTTGACCCGAGCAACCCCGACCGTATGGTCTGCTCGACCTGCGGACTCTTCGCAAATGCACAGCTCTGGGCACCTTGGTCAGAAGAACACGGTCCAAGCTGGGGAGATAAATTCTTCCGCTCGGAAGACGGCGGCGCTACATGGAGAGAGATCTCACCGGGATATTCTCCGAACTGGGGACAGGATCCGCTTGCTGACTACCTCAGCACAGGCGGCTATGACTGGATATATGACAAGGCTATCCACTGGGTAGGCTCCTACGTTATCGATCCCGTAAATCCCGACAGGACTGTTTCAACATCGGGTAACGGTATATTCGACTGCGACAACACATGGAGCGACCTCCCGCAGTTCCACTTCCACCCCGACGGCGTCGAGGAGGTCGTTTCGCTCGACTTCTTCAGCACAGCAGACGGTCTTGACCTTTCTGCTATCGGTGACTATGACGGATTCGTTCATGAGAGCGTAAGCGGTATCCCTGCACAGTATCAGCCAAATATGGGCTCGACCTCTGCAATAACTGTTTGTCCTCAGAATACTGACGTATGGGCAAGAACAGCAGCAGGCGACGGAAACAACACAGGCTCGGGCTACTACACACTCGACCGCGGCAAGACATGGAATAAGTTCGCACCTAAGTATACAGGCGGCAAGCTCTCGATCACAGAGCTTTCAAGCGGCAAGTACAGAATAATCAACACAGGTTCAAAGGGCGGCGTATACTATTCGGACGACTTTGGTGAGACTTGGAACGAGAGCACTGGCGTTCAGGCTTCAAAGGGTGCATATACTCTCGTTGACCCGTATGACCCGAGCATTGTATATGCTTCGGGCGCTCAGCACAACGATTACTGGTCGTCAGACATGACAAAGACCGAGCCGACCTATGATGAGTCGCACTACTCATACTTCATCAGCGAGGACTACGGCGCTACCTTCACAGAGACACGTATCTGCCCTTACAACTGGGAACTCACATGGAAGTTCGAGCACACGGGCGACCTCGCATACGTATCAAAGGGAACCGTTGCTCTTGCAGGCGCAAATCACGGCGTTTACCTCATCTCAGATAAGGGCAAGACTGTAAAGCACCTTGACAACGTTGCTTATGCTAAGTGCATCGGCTACGGCGCTCCCGAAAAGGAGGGCGGACCCAATACCCTGTTCATCTACGGCAGACCTGCTGAGAACGACACCGAGGGTGTCTACCGTTCGACTGACAGCGGCGCTACTTGGGTATGCATAAACACCGAGCACCTCTACGGCGGTACAGGAAACGGAAACTACCTCGTTGGTGATATGAACGAATTCGGTACTGTTTATATGTCAACAGTAGGCTGCGGAATCGTTTACGGAAAGCTCTCAACGGGCAGTGATGAGCCTGTTACTGACCCCACAACTCAGACAACTACTGACGCTGATGTTCTGTACGGTGACGCAAATGGCGACGGATTTGTATCCGTTGCAGATGCTACACTTATCATGCAGATAAAGGCAAATCCCGATTCCTATTCGTTCAAGGACGCAAAGGCAGAGAAAAATGCCGATTGTCAGGCGGTAGGCGACGGAGTTACTGCTGCGGACGCACTTGCGATACAGAAGTACCTCGCAAATAACGAGGATAATCCCCTTCCTGCAAAATAAAGCACTTACAACTGTGATACTTATATAAAAATCTATTTGATTTATCGGGGGAAAACTTTCTGAGGAAAGCTTTTCCCCCGACCCCATTTTCAAAGACTTTAATTTGAAATTTTATCCCCATATAGCACCCCTCTCATTCATGAAAGACCGCAAGTCTTTTTAGGTGCTATATGGGGATAAAATTTAAGACCGCTCAGAAACAGAATAGAGGGAAGCTCTTCTCAAAAGGACTTCCCTCTATATAACAAACAAAATTTTGCACACGATTATCTCTGCAATCAAAGTCACTTCATTCGAGATAGGGTTTAAGATACTGACCCGTATAGGACTGAGGGCACTCAGCGACCTCCTCGGGAGTTCCCTGTGCAACGACAGTACCGCCGCCGTCGCCGCCCTCTGGCCCGAGGTCGATGATATGGTCAGCTACCTTTATGACGTTGAGGTTATGCTCGATAACGAGCACGGTATTGCCTTGGTCGGTAAGCTGACGGAGCACGTCGATAAGCTTGTGCACGTCAGCGGTATGAAGTCCCGTAGTTGGCTCGTCGAGGATATAGATAGTCTTGCCCGTAGCGCGTTTTGAGAGCTCCGTCGAGAGCTTCACTCTCTGTGCCTCGCCGCCCGAGAGCGTCGTTGCAGGCTGACCTATCTTGATATAGCCAAGCCCGACGTCCTGCAACGTTTTGAGCTTCCGCGCAATCTTCGGGAGGTGCTCGAAGAATTCCACGCCCTCATCAACGGTCATTTCGAGCACATCATATATCGACTTGCCCTTGTAGTGCACCTCGAGAGTCTCGCGGTTATAGCGCTTTCCGCGGCAGACCTCGCACGGCACGTAGATGTCGGGCAGGAAGTGCATTTCTATCTTGATGATACCGTCGCCCTCGCACGCCTCACAGCGTCCGCCCTTGACATTGAACGAGAAGCGTCCGCTCGTGTAGCCCCTCGCCTTTGCGTCGGCGGTCTTTGCGAAAAGCTCGCGTATATCACTGAAAACTCCCGTATATGTCGCAGGATTTGAGCGCGGAGTGCGTCCTATCGGGGACTGGTCAATGCAGATGACCTTGTCGAGCGCTTCAAGTCCCTCCATGCTCTCGAAAGCGCCGCACTTTATACGCGCACGGTTGAGCTTCACGGCAAGGTGCTTGTAGATTATCTCGTTGACGAGCGAGGATTTTCCCGAGCCGGAAACTCCCGTCACGCAGATGAACTCCCCGAGCGGTATCTTCACGTCGATATTTTTGAGGTTGTGCTCGGTCGCGCCGTGTATCGTCAGGAACTTTCCGTTGCCTGTCCTGCGCTTTTCGGGGACAGCTATCTTCTTTCTGCCGCTGAGGTACTGTCCCGTTATCGACTTCCTGCACTTGAGGAGCTTGTCAACTGTGCCTGCAAAGACGACTTGTCCGCCGTTGACGCCTGCTCCCGGACCGATGTCAACGATATAGTCCGCGGCAAGCATAGTATCATCGTCATGCTCGACGACTATCAGCGTATTGCCGAGGTCGCGCAGACGCTTCAGCGTAGCTATCAGCTTGTCATTGTCGCGCTGGTGCAGTCCTATGCTGGGCTCATCAAGGATATAGAGCACTCCCACAAGCGACGAGCCTATCTGCGTCGCAAGGCGGATACGCTGACTTTCGCCTCCCGAAAGTGAACCTGCGGCACGCGAAAGTGTGAGGTATTCAAGTCCCACGCTCGAAAGGAAGCCGAGACGCTCCTTTATCTCCTTGATTATGCGCTCACCAACGAAGCTGTCATGCTCGGAGAGCTTCAGCTCATTGAAGAATTTCAGGCAGTCCTTCACCGAGAGGTCTGTGAGGTCGGAGATGTTGATACCGCCGACAGTTACCGCAAGGTACTCCTCACGCAGACGTCTGCCGTGACAGACGGGACAGTCCACCTCGCTCATGTAGTCCTCCAGTTCTGCCCTCGCGGAGTCGCTGTTTGTCTCGTGATAGCGGCGTTCGAGGTTGTTCACAACGCCCTCAAAGGGAGTGGAGTAGCTTCCTCCGCCGAGAGTCTTTGGACGGCGAAGCGAGAGCGCATGGTCGCCCGTACCGTTGAGGAACACATCAAGCTCCTCCTTTTTGAGCTTTTTCACGGGCACGTCGAGCGAAATGCCGTAGTCCTTCGATATGGCATTATAGTACATCATGGCTATCGAATCATCTGTGAGACTGTTCCAGCCCGAAGCCTTTATAGCTCCCTCGCGGATAGTGAGGTCGCGGTTCGGGACAACAAGTCCCGCGTCGATATGTCTGAATCTTCCGAGACCCGTACACTTGGGGCAGGCTCCCGTCGGATTGTTGAACGAGAACATCACAGGCTCAAGTTCCTGAATGCTGATGTTGTGCTCGGGGCAGGCATAGTGTGTCGAGAAGAGCATTTCCTCGCCGCCGATAACGTCCACCATCGCAAGTCCGTCCGTGAGCTTGAACACGGTCTCAAGACTGTCCGTGATACGCGACTCTATCCCCTCTTTGATGATGATCCTGTCCACAATTATCTCGATGTTGTGCTTCTTGTTCTTATCGAGCTTTATTTCCTCAGTCAGCTCGTACATTATCCCGTCGATACGGACACGTACAAAGCCGCTCTTACGCGCACTTTCGAGCTCCTTGACATACTGTCCCTTACGTCCGCGGACTATCGGTGCAAGAAGCTGGAGCCTTGTCCCCTGCGGCAGCGACATAATGCGGTCTACCATCTGGTCTACGGTCTGCTGGGAAATTTCGCGGTGGCAGATAGGGCAGTGCGGCACGCCTATCCTCGCATAGAGAAGTCTTAGATAGTCGTATATCTCGGTGACTGTTCCCACTGTCGAGCGCGGATTCTTGGACGTTGTTTTCTGGTCTATCGAAATTGCAGGCGAGAGTCCCTCGATGCTGTCTACATCGGGCTTGTCCATTTGTCCGAGGAACATTCTCGCATAGGAGGAAAGGCTCTCGACATAGCGGCGCTGACCGTCCGCGTAGATAGTGTCGAACGCAAGTGAGGACTTGCCCGAGCCAGAGAGTCCCGTCATGACGATGAGGCTGTCACGCGGCAGTTCAAGGTCGATGTTTTTGAGGTTGTTTGTCCTCGCGCCTTTGATAATAATTTTATTTATCATAATATCACCACATATAAGGAAGAAAATACCGCACATCAGTGCGGTATCGTGATTACTGTTCCTGTTCTCCGAAAATGCGTATCGCCTTCAGCATTATCGCGCATTCTACGCGCTTCTTCTCGATCTCGCAAGAGAGCTTGTACGCCGAGTGGATATCGCCGTTGAAGTTGAAGTTGTTGGCATTGCAGCCGCCGCTGCAATAGAATTTCGCCCAGCACTTCTTGCATTCGGGCTTGTTGTAGATATGAGCCTTTGCGAAGTCCTCCTTCATTTTCTGGTCGAAGGTACCCTCGTCGATGTTGCCCATTTTGAACTCATCCTTGCCGACAAACTGGTGGCAGGGATAGATGTCTCCGTCGGGAGTGATCGCAACGTAGTCGTTGCCGCAGCCGCAGCCGCGCAGTCTCTTGACGGCACACGGACCTTGGTCGAGGTCTATCATGAAGTGGAAGAAGTTGAATTTTCCGCCCTTCTTCTCATTTTCTGTCATTCTCCTTGCAAGCTCCTCATATTCCTTGAATATCTCGGGGAGGTCCTTCTCGGAGAGTGCAAATTCGGGGTCCTCGCTCATTACAGGCTCAACTGATATCTGGTCGAAGCCCTCGTTATAAAGTGAGAAAACATCGTCTGCGAAGTCGAGGTTCTTGTTCGTGTAGGTGCCTCTTACATAGTATTCCTTGTCTCCGCGCTTTGATACAAGCTTTTTGAATTTTGGCAGTATCGAATCATAGCTGCCCGAGCCGTCAATGCGGACTCTCATATCGTCATTGACCTTCTTGCGTCCGTCGATAGAGAGGACAACGTTCGACATTTCCTTATTGATGAAGTCTATCTTGTCATCATCGAGGAGAACGCCGTTGGTCGTGATAGTGAAGCGGAACTTCTTTTTGTACTCAGCCTCGCGTGAACGCGCGTACTCGACTATCTGCTTTACAACGCCGAAATTCATAAGAGGCTCGCCGCCGAAGAAATCGAGTTCAAGAGTAGGCCTGTCTCCCGAATTTTCGAGCAGGAAGTCGATAGCGTGCTTACCCGTCTCAAAGGTCATGAGCTTGCGTCCCGTACCGAAATCGCCCGTCGAAGCGAAGCAGTATTTGCATCTGAGGTTGCAGTCGTGAGCGATATTCAGGCACATCGACTTGACAGGAGACGCTACGGAATACTTTGCATACTTCTCATAATCGTCCTCAGAGAAGAGGATCTTGTCGTTATACAGCTCAACAATTTCCTCATAGCAGGTCTCGATGTCCTCGGGGAGATATGATCTTGAAAGCTTATCGAGCACCTTCTGTGGACATTTCTCGTCGAAAGGCGGCTCAACGTTGTCAAGCAGGTCATAAGTGAGGTCATCCACGATATGTACACCGCCGCTGTTCACGTCAAGGACGATGTTGAATCCGTTTAATTTGTACTTGTGTATCATTATTTCATCTCCGCGTCAAAATAGTCAGTTTTCGTCCTCTGCCGAGTAAAAAATTGAGGCAGTATAGTTCTATACCGCCCCAACAGGATCATCCAATCGTGTTCAGCTTATCTCTCGCACTTCTGGTTAGCAACTGTGCATGAAGTCTTGCAAGCAGACTGACATGAAGCCTGACACTTGCCGCAGCCGCCCTTCTTAGCTGATTCCTTAAGATTAGCCTTATTGATAGTCTGGATATGTTTCATTTTAATTACCCTCCGCATAATGTGGGATTCCACAAATTTTCTGATTACATTATACCACATACAGAGTTGTTTTTCAATGATTTTTGAGAAATAAAACCGAAATTATCAATTTTTGTTAATTTCAGACAAATATCGCACAGAAAATTGCTCGCCTTTTTAGCACGAAAGTTCTCCATAAAAAATGTCTCCCGAAAATCTCGGGAGACATCAGTGTCATTAAATTATGCTGCGGGGAGCTGCTTGATAGTTCCTGCAAGAAACTTCTGAATTGTAAGAGCGTCCTGAGATGTAACACCGTCATTGTTGCCCTCAACGTCAGCAGCCTTCTGATTTGTTATCTTGAAATTAGAAGGATTAGCAAGATACTGCATGATGAGTGTCGGGTCTGATACGCTAATATCGCCGTCATTGTTTGCATCACCGTATGTAATATCGCCGCTGCCCTCAAGAGAGATAGAGTTGATATTGTAGATAACGCCGGGTGTGCCGTATACGCCGAAGAAATCAATGCTTACATTGTTTCCTGCCTTGAGCTCAGATGTGGAGCTGAGGATGAAGTCAGATACCGAATATTCGCCGTTCTGAGCAAACTGAACGATGTTTGTCTGTCCGTTGTTGTATACAGCGTTGATAGTATCTGTGAATGTGATCTTATCATAGCCGGGGATAGGTGCTGTTGTTACGGGCATTGTAGTCGTAATCGCAGCAGGCTCCTGAGTTGTAGTTGTAGGAGCAGCAGTTGTAGTTGTAGTAGTTGTTGCAGGCTTTGCAGTTGTTGTTGTAGTAACAACAGGCTGCTCACCCGACTTTTCAACGATAGCTATCTTCTTTACTGTTGTAGGAGCTGAATCATAGTTGCCTACAAGCATCCATGCGATACCGCTGCCGAAATCGCTGAGAAGCTG
>ONNL01000125.1 GCA_900319195.1 uncultured Ruminococcus sp.
ATTTACTCCATGCTCGGCGGCGGTGAGACATATCTCCTCGACCTTGCAAACGGTTCAGCGACAAACGGCACAAATATACAGATATACTCAAATACAAGCTCTGACGCACAGCTTTTCAGATTCTATGAGAATTCCGACGGTTCGTATACAATAACCACAAAGAATTCGACAGATTCCGGTGCAGTCGAGATAGTGAACGCATACACAACAAGCGGCGCAAATGTACAGGAATGGGAGAGAAATGGTGCTACCTGCCAGAACTGGAATGCTGAAAAGGTAAGCTATACAGTTCCCGTTACCACCACAACAGTCACAACTACAACGACAACAGCACGTCCGCTCACAACAGCTACTTCGATAGTTACAGTTACTCAGCCTGCTGAATCTCAGAAGGTGCTCGTTAAGGACCCGGGCGAAGTAAACGGCGATGGTACGGTATCTGTTGCCGATCCCACACTGATAATGCAGTTTCTTGCAAATCCCGACAACTATGGTCCTAACGGCGTAAACAAGATCGACGAGCAGGGCATGAAGAATGCCGATGTTGTTGACAATGACGGCGTAAATGCTATTGACGCGCTTGCAATACAGAAATACTGCGCAGGAAGTACAGAGCTTCCGCCCAAGGAGTATGAGGAGACTCCCGCGTATACAGTTGTAACATCAATTGTTTACATAACCGAGACTACAACAACTGCTCCTCCTGCAACAACGACAGATATTTCTGAAAATGTATACTATGCGATAGACGCTGTTTATGAGGACGGCGTAACAGAGACAACTAACGGCGGCTTTGCAGGTACAGCGTATGTGAACCTCGCAAACAACAATACAAGCAACATCACATGGATAGTCGATGTTCCCGCAGGTGCGGCTGGAAGCTATTATGTCAATATCCGCATGGCTAACGGCACGGACGCTGACCGTATGATGAAGATAATCGTTAACGGCGATACAAACAATTACTGGATGCAGTCGTTCACAGGTACAGGCGCTTGGACAACTTGGGCTGACAGGGGAATAGTTCTTCCTATGAAGGCCGGAACAAATACAATTCAGCTCATATCCGCAACTGCAAACGGCGGTCCGAACCTTGACTATATCACACTTACAAAGACAGATGAGCCTGTTGCTGAGTACTATGTTGAACCCGTGGTTACTACAACAGCAGTAAGCAATGACCCTGTTATATACATCGCAGGCGACTCGACCGTACAGAGCTACAGCTCAAGCGCAAGAGCTACCACAGGCGGTCCTATTCAGGGCTGGGGATACTTCCTCAATACATACTTCAACGACAAGGTATCGGTAGTAAACCGCGCGATCGCAGGCAGAAGCTCCAAGAGCTTCTACGACCAGGGCAGATTCACAGCTATCGAGGAATCTCTCAAGGCAGGGGACTACGTTCTCATTCAGTTTGCTATCAACGACTCGGCATCGTCGAATGCTGAGAGATATGCACCTGTCTGCAACAATGTTGACAATCCCACATCGGGCTCGTATGAGTGGTATATGACTCAGTTCATCACCGCTGCACTTGCAAAGGGCGCTACTCCGATTCTTGTAACAACTACGCTCAGCGCTAAGTCCTACTCTAACGGTAAGTTTGTGGGCAGCTATACCAATTATTGTAATGCCTGCAAGAGCCTTGCTGCAAAGTACAGCATCCCTTGCGTTGACCTTAATACTCTTATGGTGAACCACTATAACTCGGTCGGCTATGATACGGCATATAGCTATCATATGGCATCTGTTATCGAGGGCAGTACAGACCTTACTCACTTCAATGACACAGGAGCAAATATCGTTGCAGGACTTGTTGCAAACGCTATCAAGGGACTCGGTATTCCTCTTTCATCATATGTAAAATAATGTTTTTATCGGGGGAAAACTTTGTTAAGCTTCCTCTACGCAGCTAAAGCAGCTATTACCCGATAGTGACCTATCGGATAATAGAGGAAGCTTAAAAAGGGTTTCCCCCGATAATTCACATATTCAGCTGTTGCATTTTTTGATATAGTCAAGGAATTCTTTCTCGCAGACAGGTCGAGAGAAGAGGAAGCCCTGAAGGTACTCGACGTTCTGAGCCTCGAGCTTAGCCTTTTGAACCTCAGTTTCAACGCCCTCAACGACGGTTTTGAGGTCGAGGTCCTTGACCATTTGGATCATATGTGTAAGCAGGCGGTCGCTCTGCTCGCTCTCGTCAGCCGCCCAGAGAAAGCTCTTATCCACCTTTATGAGTGAGAACGGGAACTTGATGATATAGCTGTAATTCGAGTAGCCCGTGCCGAAGTCGTCGAGCGAGAAGTGATAGCCGCGCTTATGGAGCTCGGTGACAATGCTGAGCATTTCGGTCTCGTTGTAGTAGAGTGCGGACTCGGTAATCTCGAGGTTGACCATTTCGTGCGGAATACCGTACTTTTCAAGTATAGCATCAAATCGGTCGGGGATAGTCTCGTCCATACACTGAACTGTTGAGAGGTTCACCTCAACGAAGTCGATACCGAGCTTTTTAAGGTCGTGCTCATGAATGAACCGACAGACATTTTCAAACACGAAGGTACCGATAAAGTTTATAGTACCGTTTTGTTCGGCAATGTGGATAAACTCCTCGGGCGAAATGAAGCCGAGCTCGGAGTCGTTGAGTCTAAGCAGAGCCTCAGCCGAGTGCACCCTATGCTCTGCGGTATCGAAGATAGGCTGATAGTAGACCTCAAAAGACCTGTTGTCGATTGCTCTCTGAATAGCCCTTTCAACAGCATTTCTCCTTACCTGCTCGTTGAGACCGTTTATGGAAGATATTCTGCCGCTTCCGAGCTTTGTCTCAAAGTCGGTGAAAACTATGTCGTTGACCTGATCCATGCTGACAGCCTTATCGGGAATATCCGTTACAAGAATCTGAACGGGGATAACGAGGTCAACGGTGCTTCCGTGCCATTTATCTTCAAAGCGACTGATAATGGACTCCATGATTTCGTCGGTATTGAAGCCGTCGTCCTTGTAGGCGATAAGTACGAAGTTACCTCTGCCGATGTAGTATATATCCGTGCAGTCGCTGAAATTCTCGTCTAGCCACTTGTAGATACTCTTTTGCATAGCGGAGAAGTTGTCCATACCGAATACAGACGAGCTGTAATGCTGAGTATGGGTCTTTACAGCGATTATCTCAGCTCTCGAATATGTTCCGAAGATGATGTTGACATCATTCTGGAAAGCGTAGCGGTTTCGTGCACCCGTGCTCTTGTCGATATTTTCGCCGTCGCTCTCGATGATGAAGAATTCACCGAGCATACAAAGTGTCTGGATAAGATAGGTTATCTTGAGGTGACTGCTTGCCGCCTGCACTATGAGACTGATGACGAATCCGCCGATAAGCAGGGACATATACATGATCTCGTGCTTAAAGACCTTTCGTACACGTATCAGATAGGAGATAATGCAGATGATGTAGAATGAGACGACAACAAAGAAGTAGTTGTAGAGTACCCCGTGGGTATAGCTGCCGTCCATGCCAATGCCCCAGCAAAGATGTCTCAAAGGAGGAATTAGGATAAGCAGGCACAGTACAGCTTCGGGAATGGTCATCAGGTAGAAGCTCTTGTTGAAGAACCCCGCTTTATTCGGTCTGAAATGGATTCTCACATATAAAAGGAACAGGAAAGGCACCAAGTTGTGCAGAAGGTGAGATATAAAGGACGTGATCGTGCATACGTCGTAGTTGAACTTTGAGGGGTCATTCCTCATTATAAGGGTGAAAACCTCGCAGAGTGACGCAATACCGAGGAAAGAGACTATGAGCATAAATATGCGCGTGGTTTTCTTTTTCATGTCCTTTTTAAGCAGACAGAATCCGATAATTACAATTGCTATCAGAAAAGCGCTTATATTGAAATTCAGATTGTAACGACCCTGCGGATACATTCCCTCACCTCGATCACCGTCAAATTTTAGATATTATCAATATCATTATAACATATATTTGCAAAAATAGCAAGAGACGCGGAAAAAGATTTCCTGTTAATTATTACTTTACCGCGAACAAGGAGGCGGCGACACGCCGCTTATAAAATATATACATGATTTGGTCAAGACTATTGGGTGATGAAGTTTTATTTTTAGTTATAGTTC
This sequence comes from uncultured Ruminococcus sp., assembly GCA_900319195.1. Taxonomy (GTDB): domain Bacteria; phylum Bacillota; class Clostridia; order Oscillospirales; family Ruminococcaceae; genus Ruminococcus. Next base: position 4,129 of record ONNL01000125.1, read on the forward strand.
ACAAGGAGTAGGATGTCTGGATGACAGTGAACTGCACAGCTTTGTGAACACAGCACAAAAGCTCCTATGTCTGATCGGATCAGGCAGCGAACAGTCTTTATGATATGCCGATCATATGGAAAACATTTGTGTATACTAACGAAAATCATCCGGTAATGAATTGTTTGTTGTGGATAACAATACAAAAAATGCTTTTTATCATTGACACCCGGGGATTGAAGTGATAATATTTATATTGTTATAAGAAGCTAACGCAAGAGGGGATGATAAAGTGCCTGAATACCAGCTGTTTCCCGATATAAAACTTATAATCGGCAAGTATGATACTACGTCCGTAATGAACGCAGCAGTAGTAAACTTCTGCATCAGCGGGATGTGTGAATATTCTGTCGGGCAGCAGTATTATTACCTGAAGGCAGACAACTGCATAGTTTTGCAGAACGTAAACTTCCCCGGAACGGGTATTTCATATTCGTATGATTACCGCGGCATTACTTTGCTGATAGACTCACAGTACAGAGATGCTGCTTTTTCAGATTTTCTTGATATGCAGGAGCTGTTCAGAAAAATGTCTCGTAGAGAGAGGTGCATATTAAGTGCGGATGAAAAAATGCGGATGCTGTTTTCGGATATATACAAGGAACACAATTCTTCAAAAGCGGCTGTACTCAGGATAAAGGTGCTGGAGCTGCTGAATGAAAGGGAAATAGCAGTATGCGCACAGCAGGGACTTATAGAACAGATCGGAGAGTTTATATGCCGCAACACTTCAGATCACTACACTATTTCCGAGCTTTCAGAGATGTTCAGGATCAACCCCACTACTCTGAAAAGTATGTTCAGACAGGTTTTTGGCAGCCCTGTTTATTCGTATACAAAGTACAGAGAGATGTTCCGTGCAGCGGAGCTTATGTGTACCTCCGATATGAGGATAATAGATATTGCCGAGGAAGTAGGCTACTGCAACCCAAGCAAGTTTTCAGGAGCCTTCCGTGAAGTAATGGGAGTTAATCCTAAATATTACCAAATGGAGCATAAAAAGCTGTACGCCGACCGGAACTGCCTGATATCGGAAAATCTGACGTATTAGCATCACATACCAACCTTTTCTTTTCAGAGCGGAAAAACTTCATTACATATGTTAATATAAATATAAGGAAACAAACCTGTTCAAAAAATAATGAGGTGATCTTATGAGATTTAATGATTTTCCGTGGAAAAAAATAGGTCTTTTTGCAGGCGGAGTACTTTTCGGTACAGCAGGTATAAGAGTGCTTTCAAGCAAGGATGCGAAGAAATGCTACACTCATGCAACAGCCGCTGTCCTTCGTGCAAAATCAAACGTGATGGAAACTGTAACAACTGTCCGTGAGAACTGTGATGATATCCTTGCAGATGCAAAGGAGATCAACGAGCAGAGGATACTTGAAGAAGACGCTGCCGTCATTGAAGACGAGCTTGAGAAAGCTGTAGACACAAGTGAAGAATAAAACTGAAACAGGCCGCTTTTGACGGTCTGTTTTTATAGGAGGACATACTATGAAGTGTAAGATCATGCATGAATCAAAGGGGCGTATGCGTGTACGCTTCTGTATAAAGCGGATGACACTGAAACAGGCTGATATAGCTGAATATTCGTTGTCAGCGATAATCGGAGTGACACGGGTACAGGTGTTTGAGCGGACCTGCGATATCGTCATTGCCTATACCTGTCCGAGGGAGGAGATTATCCGTCAGCTCTCAGCATTCGCATTTGATGATGCGAAAAACGAAAACCTTGTACCTGAATGCACGGGCAGGGAACTGAACAGACAATACGAAGAAAAACTGGCGGCGGACGTTATGACCGTATAGTTAAAATGATAGAAGAATCTGAGAAGATGAAATCAGCCGCAGAAGACAAGGCATCTCATCTTGCGGATAATCTGGTTCCGTGGAGCTTGGGCGGAACAGTCCTGACATGGCTGCTCACGAGAAATATCACCAAGGCGCTGTCAATACTTATGGTGGACTTCTCGTGCGCTCTTAAACTTGCGATGCCTGTATCGGTACTGTCAGCTATGCGTGAATGCAGCCGTGCAGGTATCACCGTAAAAGGCGGCAGATTTATGGAAGCTGTTGCTGCGGCTGACACGATAGTTTTTGACAAGACCGGAACTCTCACACGTTCAGCCCCGAGGGTAGCAGAGGTAATAGCCTTCGGCGGGCGTGACAAAAACGAAATGCTGAGACTCGCTGCTTGCCTTGAGGAGCATTATCCTCATTCCATTGCAAATGCTGTTGTTGCTGAAGCTGCAAATAGAGGACTTATACATGAGGAATTCCACTCAAAGGTTGAGTACGTTGTTGCACATGGTATATCAAGTACTGTTAACGGTGAAAGGGTGTTTATCGGCAGTCATCATTTCATAATCGAGGACGAGAAGTGCTCGGAGCCTGATGAAGATACATACCGTGAGCTTCCTGCGGAGTATTCACATCTGTATCTTGCGATAGGCGGAGATGTTGCCGCTGTTATCTGCATTGAAGATCCGTTGCGTGAAGAGGCGGCTGACGTAATAGCAAAACTGCATGAGTCCGGCATTTCAAGAGTAGTAATGATGACAGGCGATAACGAGCGCACAGCAAGAGCAGTTGCTGAGAAGGTCGGTATTGACGAATACTACGCAGAGGTGCTTCCCGAAGATAAGGCTGCATTTATCCGTGCCGAGCATAAAGCCGGCAGAAAGGTAATAATGATAGGGGACGGCGTTAACGATTCTCCTGCACTCAGTGAATCCGATGCAGGCATAGCCATAAGCACAGGAGCTGCCATTGCCCGTGAAATAGCTGATATAACCATATCGGCAGACGACCTTTACACACTTGTGGAGCTGAAACGTCTGAGCAATGCTCTTATGAAGCGTATCAACAGGAATTACAGGACTATTATCGGCTTCAACGGCGGACTTATCGGTCTTGGAGTTCTTGGTGTACTTCCTCCTGCAACATCTGCACTTCTGCATAACGCTTCGACACTTGCAATAGGTCTGAGGAGTATGACCGATCTGTGAGACAACAGCAACCGTGTTATACAAAAAGGTGAACCGAAGCCCAGTATGTACATTATGGTATAATAGTTTTATCAATATGACTTACTCTCTCCTGACAGGAATAATTGGTCATGAAAATATGGAGGTGTATCATGGAAAGACAAAGTATCATAAAGAACAGCGCTCGTCTTATCAGTGCAGCGCTCCTGACCTCAACGCTGTCCTGTATACCGGCTAATGCAGGAAACGCTGAAGAGACGCCCGGGTATCAGCTCCAGACTATCCTTATCGACAACAACGGTACTGACCTGTGGACTACGGAAAGCTGGGGCGGTGCGAATATCCTGCCAAATACAAGTTGGGCAACGACAGATGCCTATGACTACCGCTATAACGGTACTCTGTCATTTGAGGTGAAGAGCAATGCCCAGGAGCCGCTTTCGTTCTGGATAGGAATGAGCTCTCATTCCCATAATGAGACTGTAACGCTTTACTGGACGGATATGGATGCCTACAAGGGCAAAATGATCGCCGGCACTGAATGGACAAGCTATACCCTGCCTATAAAGGATCTCCTTGAAGCCAATGCAGACAGCGGCTTTGACCTTTCAAATCTATGGAAGATATCAGTTACAGCAGTAAAGAAGGGCGAATCCATAACCTTCAGGAATGTGAGGATATCATCAACGGATGACGAACGTCAGTATCCCTTTATCAAGGTCAATCAGGTCGGATATACAGTGAACGGCGCCAAGACTGCACGTATCAGCTATTTTGCAAAATTCGGCTCGATCGACGGCAGGACTTATGAGATAGTCGATAAGAAAACCGGGAAGACAGTCCTGACGGGTATATTGCCGGAGGCTGAGCTTAACGATCATCTGTCCGGCGAATCGGTGCATACGATCTCTTTTGATGAACTGAAAACCCCGGTACTTATTTCATACGGATACCGGATTTTCTTCATCAGCCAGGTCGCCGAGAGATATTGAGGACGGGCTTGAGACAGGAACACTTTCCTCTTTTTCATTCAGGATAAGTGATGACGTTTATGATGATCTTCTCGCCAATATGATGAAGTACTACTACCTTCAGCGGCAGGGCATTGATATCGAAGAGAAGTATGCTTCAGACTTCGCAAGGAAAAACCTTCACCCGGGTGATGCAGCAGTAAGGAGATGGTCTGACCGTAATAATCCCGGGGCAGAGACATTTGATATCACAAAGGGCTGGTACGATGCCGGAGATTATGGAAAGTACACTTCAGCGGGAGCAACATCCGTTGAGAATCTCCTTCTCGCATATGACCTTTTTCCGCAGGTATTCCTCCGGATCACTCCCGATATACCGGAGACTGATCCGGAGGCTCCGGCATATGCGGACGCTCCCGGCATACTCAGTGAGATCAAATGGGAGATAGATATGCTCCTCAAGCTCGAACACGCTGACCATGACGGCTCGTTCTATGTTGCAGCAAATTATAAGGATGGCACCATCTATCTTGAGGATACGCTGTACAGTACCTCCGATCATA